>CAUWNL010000024.1:0-36639 GCA_963559995.1 uncultured Sarcina sp. | reverse complement strand
AAGAATTGCTGGTTTACTTAAATTATCTGTTTAATTTTCAAAGACCATTGTTTTTCTTTTTTCTGTCACCCTCAAGCGACCTACTCAGTTTAACATCTTATTAAACACATGTCAACAAGTTTTTTTAAATTTTAAATCTTTATATTGATTTTTAAATTTAATCTTTTCTTGCGACAGGTGTTATCTTATCATTATAATATATATTTTGTCAACAAATTTTTAACTATTATTGCTTACTACTATTCATAATTACCATGATCTATTGAACTATACTTTTTAAAATCTATAATATTTCTTTAACAACTTTTATTCCACTAGATATCATTTCATAAAATGAAAATAGGTTTATAATTTCAGCATTATGTTCTGGAGAGTCATAGGTATCCACAGAATCTATAGGTACTATAACATCTACATCTTTATTTTTTACATTAAAATATGCTTTTAGAGTTTGGGCAAATTGCTTTACACAGACATCTGTTATACACCCACATACAATATAAGAATTATATTCTCTATCTATAAAATCATCTATATATCTTTTACTATCTTCTTCTAGGAAAGCATTAGTTGACGATTTCTCTATTATTATAATATCTTTAAATTTTTTTATTTCATCTACTAATTCACTTTCGTAACTATTTTCTAAACAATGAACTGGGTATGATTTAAACTCTAATGAACTCTCTTTATGTGAATCTGTAAAAGCTATTATAGGATTATTTATTTTGTTAAATATTTCTATATCTTTTACTACATTAGGTATTATTTTTTCTATTCTATTACTGCTTAAAGCCCCTTCCCTTACAAACCCATTATTCATATCCACTATAAAAAGTACTGACTTACTATTAATATAGAATTTTTCTTCTATATTGTTAAGCTTAATAAATGTTAAATCATCCATGAATTTTACCTCCTAAAAAATATCTATTATTTATGTTAAGTTTTAACATATTCTTTGTTTTATTTGAAATTAAAAAATACTTAATTAACAATTTTCTTTTTAGTTTTATATAAATTATACATTACTATTAATTACCTTTTCAACTAATCTTAGGTACCTATAACATTGCTTTTTCTTATCCTTTCCTATATTATTTTAATGTATATAATAACCGCATATGTAAACATACTAAGTAATAATGTTTTATATACTCATGTTATACTTTATTTTATAAATATTGTTACCTTTAATTTAACATTATATTTTATTACTTATTCAATAAATATAAAATATAGTTTAAAATTATATTTTATATTTAAATTACTGTATGAAGTTATATATGTTTAAGGAGGAAATTAAATGAAAAGTTTTTTTACCGGTAATAAAAGTTATATAAAGCTATTCTTTGTAATAATTGCTTCATATATATGCATATCAGTGATTCAAAATATATCAACTAGCGAATCAATTTTTTCAACAATTTATAAAATATTAGCCCCATTTTTCTTTGCTTTTGCTATTGCATATATTTTAAATCCTATAGTTAATCTATTTAATAAAAAATTAAAAATAAATAGGTATATAAGTATCGCACTTACATATATATTATTTTTATCTGTTCTTGCAATACTTTTAATACTTTTGATTCCAAGAATATACTATAATTCTTTAGAAGTTTTAAAGCATCTTCCTTATATTACTACTTATATAGAAACTCTCTTTAAAAGCAGCAGTTCTACTTCTAATAATTATTCACAGATTATAGCCTCTATAAAAAATATGCTACCTACAATTACTTCACATTTAACTACAATATCTGGAGGCTTGCTTAGCAGTGCTATTTCTATCACTAGTTCATTTATACATTTACTTTTTGGCTTCTTAATATCTATATATGTATTAGTTGATAAAGATAGATTTATATCATTTGGTAAAAAAATGGTATTTATTTTGTTTGGAAAAAGAATTGGAAGAGAAGCTATCTATTTTGTAAAAACTATTCATTATATGATTGGGAGTTATATTGGAATTAAAGCTATTGATTCTGCAATAATTGCTGGTATGGCATTTGTTGGTCTTTCTTTGCTTGGCTCTCATTATGTTCTTTTAATAACAGCTATAATAGGGGTTGCTAACATGATTCCTTATTTTGGGCCTTTTGTTGGTATGGCATGTGGAGCTATTATAAATTTATTCTTTAGTCCTATTGAAGCTATAATAGTTTTTTTATTTGTATTAGGTCTTCAACAATTTGATGGATGGTTTTTAGATCCTAAACTTATAGGAAATAGATTAGGCCTTAGACCTTTCCTTGTAATACTCGCTGTTTTAATTGGTGGAGCTATATATGGTCCTGTAGGGATGCTCCTTGGAAGCCCTATCATGGCAGTTATCAAAATTTATACTTTAAGGTTTTTAAATAAATTCCGTTATAAATATGAAGATGAGATTTAAATAAACTATATATTATTCAAATAAAATAAAATGAAGTAAGTTTTATCTTGCTTCATTTTATTTTTAATTTTTTACCATTAATATTTCCACTAAATCTTCCTCAAACATCATATAAATTTCTTTTAAATTTAGTTTAAGCTTTAATTCTTTATTGTAAAAACAGTTATATCATTTTCTTCATATCCGCAACTAATATCCAATATAACTTGTCCCTTAAATATTAAATCTCCCTCTTTTATAAAGATCAATATATCCTCTTTTAAAAATTTTTCGTTTAAATATAAAAAAATTATATCTCTTTCATATGATTTAATTATTACTTCGCTATTATTACTATCTATTTTTTTTACTATACCACTTACTGGAGATAATAATGTCTTATTTTTTACTTCTTTCTCTCCTTCTTTTAAAAGAAAGCATTCATTATCATATAATATTTTATAAAGTAAATTTTTTTCACTATATAAGGCTTCCATACCAAATATCCCACCTTTAAAATTTCTATGTAAAATTGTAGTGATATTATTTTCAAAACATATTTAGCTAATCTTTTATCTTCATCTAAAAATAATTTCCATTAATTATATTATATATACGTTTTCATACTGTATTATATTACATTATTTCAATAAATATGTGTGATATAGTATCTTTTTTTACCTTATTTAGCTGGTTATGATTTTTTTTAAAAGTTTTTTATTTTTTTTTAAAGTTTTTGAAAGTTTTTGCTTGATTTTAATTGTTTATTCATTTATAATTAATTCGTAAACAGTTACAAAGAGGTGAAGATAATGCTTACAGAAGAAAGATATGAAATAATATTATCTCTTTTAAAAGAAAAAGGATTGATTAAAGTAACTGAACTTATGGAAGCTATAAACACTTCAGAATCTACTATTAGACGAGATTTGGGTAATCTTGAGTCTAAGGGACTTTTAAAAAGAGTTCATGGTGGTGCACGAAGTATAAATTATAAATTAAAGGAATTAAGTTTTAAAGAAAAATCATCCAAAAACATTCAAGAAAAAGATACATTAGCAAGATATGCAGCATCACTTATTCAAGATGGGGAATGTATATTTTTAGATGCAGGAACCTCAACTTATGAAATTATTAAATATCTACATAATAAAGACATATTAGTAGTTACAACTGGTTTAAACCATATAGATGCCTTAGTAGATAATGATATAAGATGTTACATGATTGGCGGAAATGTAAAACTAAATACTAAAGCTATAGTAGGTAGTCACGCAATAAAATGTCTTAACAAGTTTAGATTTGATAAATGTTTTATAGGTACCAATGGAATCGACATAAAGTCTGGTTTTACAACTCCAGATTGTGAAGAAGCTAGTATGAAAGAATGTGCCATAAACAATTCAAAGATATCCTTTGTTCTATCTGATGCCTCTAAATTTGGTGAGGTAAGTTTTGTTAAGTTCGCCGATCTTGATAAATGTATAATAATTACTAATAAAGAGAATGGTATAAAAGAATATAAAGAAATTACAGATATAAAGGTGGTAGTTAAGTAATGATATATACTTTAACTTTAAATCCATCTATTGACTATGTAGTCAATGTGGATAATTTAACGCTAGGAAAAGTGAATAGAACTTTAAATGATATAAAATTTCCTGGCGGAAAGGGAATAAATGTTTCTAGGGTGTTAAGCAATCAAGGTGTTAGTAATATAGCTCTTGGTTTCATAGGCGGATTTACAGGAGAATTTGTTGAGAAATCCTTAAAAGATTTAAATATTAATACAGATTTTATTAAAGTCTCTGGAGATACTAGAATTAATGTAAAAGTTAAATCCAATATAGAAACTGAAATAAATGGCTCTGGACCTAAGATAAGTGATGAAGGTTTAAAATGTTTATTTGATAAGCTTTCTAAGTTAACATGTAGTGATATATTAGTTCTTGCTGGAAATGTTCAAAATACCCTTCCAAGCACCTTATACTCACAAATTCAAAGTATGGTTAATAAAAATAAAGTTAAGGTTGTCGTTGATACTTCAGGTCCTGCTTTATTAGAAGCTATTAAAAACAAACCATTTTTAATAAAACCAAACAATCATGAAATATCAGAAATATTTAATGTAAAAATAAACAATACTGATGAACTTATAAACTATGGAAGAAAACTTAATGAAATGGGTGCTGAAAATGTAATTATCTCTCTTGCTGGGGACGGGGCACTTCTTATATGTTCTCAAGGTGTTTTCTTTGGAAATGCACCTAAAGGTGAAGTAAAAAATTCAGTTGGCGCTGGTGATTCATTAGTAGGCGGTTTCTTAGCTGAATACTCTAAGACTTCTGACTTATTAAAAGCATTTAAAAATGGAATAGCATCAGGTAGTGCTAGTGCTTTTTCATTAGACTTATGTGAAAAAGATTTTGTTCAAGAATTATTACCAATTATAAATATAGTTCCATATAAAATTTAATTAGGAGGGTAATTAATATGAAAATAGCTGAATTATTAGGTAAAGACACCATTAAGCTAGACTTAAAAGCAAGCAGCAAAATGGAAGTTTTAGACCAGCTAATTGATGTCTTGTATGACGCTGGCCGCTTAAATGATAAGGAATTATACAAAGAAGAAATACTTAAAAGAGAAAGTTTATCATCCACTGGTATTGGTGAAGGAATTGGTATTCCCCATGGTAAAACATCAGCTGTAAAGAAAGCTTCTCTTGCTCTTGGTATATTTAGAGATGGTGTAGACTTTGATTCTTTAGATGGCGCCCCTGTTAATATAGTATTTATGATAGCAGCGCCTGAGGGAGCTAACAATGAACATTTAGAAACTCTATCTAGATTATCAGTACTTCTTATGAATCCTGACTTTAAAGAAGGATTACTTTCTTCTAAAGCTCCTGAAGACGTATTCGCACTTTTAGATAAGTTTGAAAAAGAAGATGAGGAAGCACCTGCTGAAAAAGCTCCAAGTGATTCTGACAGCTCAGATCAAAAATATATAATAGGTGTAACAGCATGTCCAACAGGTATTGCTCATACTTATATGGCCGCTGAATCTTTAACTAAGACAGCTCAAGAAATGGGTTATAAAGTTAAAATCGAAACTAATGGTTCTACTGGAGTTAAAAACGGTTTAACTGCAGAAGATATAGCAAAAGCTGATGGTATAATAGTTGCAGCTGACAAAAAGGTTGAAATGGATAGATTCCTTGGTAAAAAAGTTGTAATCGTTCCAGTTGTACAAGCGATGAGAAGGCCTAAAGAACTTATTAATGAATCTATGACAACAGCGCCTGTTTACTCAAAAGAAGCTAATGGAGAAACATCAATAGCTGGCATGCTTGGAGCTGATAAGAGAGGTGGAGTTTATAAACACCTTATGAGCGGTGTTTCTAACATGTTACCATTTGTTATTGGTGGTGGTATATTAATTGCTCTTTCTTACGCTTTTGGTATCCACTCAGCAGATCCTTCAAGCCCTCAGTATAATTACTTTGCGTACATCTTAAATACTGTAGGTTCTAAATATGCATTTAGTCTTATGATTCCTGTACTTGCTGGATTTATCGGTTCAAGTATTGCAGATAGACCAGGATTTGCACCTGCTATGGTTGGTGGATTTATAGCCTCTACAACAGATGCCGGTTTCCTAGGTGGTATACTTGCTGGTTTCTTAGGTGGTTACGTAGTAATATTCCTAAAAATGATATTTGCAAAATGGCCTAAATCATTAGATGGTCTTAAACCTATGTTGATTTATCCAGTTCTTGGTGTATTCATAACTGGTGCCTTAATGATAACTGTAGTTGACCCTCCTGTTGCAGCATTTATGCTATGGGCTGAAACTGCATTAACTCATTTAAGTGTTGAAGGTCTTGTATTTATGGGTGCAATAGTTGGTGGTATGATGGCTGTTGATATGGGTGGTCCTGTTAATAAAACAGCATATACATTTGGTCTTGCTATGATAGCTGCTGGAGATTATGCTCCTATGGCTGCTATAATGGCAGGTGGTATGGTACCTCCTCTAGCAGTTGCTTTATCTTCAACATTTTCTAAACATAAATATACTAAAGGTGAAAGAGATGCTGGTAAGACTGCTTATGTTCTTGGATTATCATTTATTACAGAAGGAACAATTCCTTTTGCAGCAGCTGACCCACTTAGAGTAATACCTTGTTGTATAGTAGGTTCAGCAGTAGCTGGAGGACTTTCAATGTTCTTCCATATAACAATGAGAGCTCCATTTGGTGGAATATTCGTATTCCCTCTAGCTGGTGGAAATCCACTATTATACCTAGTAGCACTTGCAGTAGGTTCTGTAGTTGGAGCTATACTTTTATCAATAGTTAAAAAACCTGTTGATGAACTTGCTTAAAAGATATAAAATTTAAATTTAAATACAAAAAACATCTACAAATTATTGTAGGTGTTTTTTACATTGTTTTACTCCATGTTTACATCATTTTTTCTAATATTTATTATGTTTTTGTTAAATGTATTGTATATTAGGTACTATTTACGGCTATTTAAAGTACTTTTATGTTTTTTCTATATTTTACATACATATTAATTTCATGGATTAATGTTTTTTTTTAAGCATTCTAATCATTACATTTAACTTTTTTTTATCCTATAATATAAATAAGTAAATGATTAAAATTTTTGAGGTGTTAAAGTTATGAAAGCTGAAAATAAAATATTAAAGTTATCGGTAGGTGGAGCATTATTCTTCTCACTACTTGGAATTACATGGGGATGAGCGATAGATTCACAAATGGTTATGTTTGATGGAATGTACTCTTTTATTAGTTTAGTTCTATCAATGATGTCTTTGTTTATAAGTAATTATATTGCTAAAAAAGATCAAGAAAAGTTTCCATTTGGAAAAAATATATTAGAACCAATGGTAATATCATTAAAATCCTTCGTTATAGCGGCTATGTGTATTTATTCATTTGTAGATGCTATAAATACAATAATTTCTGGTGGAGATAGAATGGATTTTGATTTTGGCCTTATCTATTCATTTATCTCAGTAGTAGGATGCCTTTTAATTTATAGATATCTTAATAAAAAAGGCAAGAAATTATCTTCAGATTTAATAAATGCAGAAAGTTCTCAATGGCTTATGGATACAATTTTAAGTATTGCGGTATTAGTTGGGTTTACTATTGCAGTAATTTTAAGCTTTACAAAACTTGATTTTATAAATAGTTACATTGACCCTATTATGGTTATAATAAGTTCATTGATATTCATAAAAATGCCAATTACAACATTTATAAAAAGCTTTAAAGAAATTTTATGTTGTAGCGCTAACGATGAGATAAATGAAGATATTTCTGTAATGGTTAAAGAAATCGAAGAAGAATATAACTTTGAGGAGTCTATAACTAGGGTATCTAAAATAGGGCGTGCACTTAGAATTGAAATAGATTTTATATATAATAAAGATAGTAAATTAAATAATTTAGATGACATGGATTTTGTACGTGAAAAGTTATCTAAAGAGATGAAACATATAAAGTATAATAAATGGCTTAATATTTCCTTTACTGGAGATAGAAAATGGGCTATTTAAATATATTAAAAAAACCTCGTATTAATATAGAGGTTTTTTTATTTTAACTAAAGTATGTCTTCTAAACTATAGTTTTTGAACTCATCTATAAATGAACTTAAAGCATCATATATTACTCTTTTAAACTTACAATTTTTATTTAGATTGCAAGTATTACTTTCTTCACAGAAACACTCTACTATATCTAAATTATCTTCAGTTATTTTCAAAACTTCTCCAAGGTTGATATTTTTAGGCTCCATACCTAAAGATATCCCCCCATTACGTCCTTTTATTGATGTAATATATTCAGTTTTAGCTAATTTATGTACTATCTTTTTTACATGATGTTCTGATATTTGAAAATTGTTAGCTAGCTCTTCTACAGTACATAATTTATTTTGATTTTTAGCTAGATATATCAGTATTCTAAATGCATAATCAGAAAACTTAGATAAATACATAGTTTAATCACAACCTTTTAATATTATTTACTTAATTATATCAAAATATAAGTGAAAAATATTAAAAGTTTTAATTAAAATTTTATATAATTAATATTTTTTATTCCAATTCAGCCTTATTTAGCTTATCTTTCTCTATTATTGTTTTAAATTCTAGTTTAAAGTTAACATCTATCTCCCATAAAATAAACTTTATTAAAAAATGACTAATAACTATTGATACATTAACAAGGAGTAATGCTAAAAATATATAACTCCCCCTTGATAAGGATTCATAAATACTTGATGGGTTTCCACTTATAATATCATAATTCAAATTAAAAATACCTGTTAAAATAATTAAAAACACACAATAAGTATTTACAACAATCAAAACACTTTTTAATATTTTTTCTTCTAACTTAAAACTATCTATCGAAATTATACATGTAACTCCCCATATTAAAAACATATAACCTAAATAATTTAAAGCATTACTTAAATAAGAGTGGTTACTTAAATTATTAGTTATTAAAAAATATGTTCCTATAAAGAACCCTAGATAACATGATATATTTTTAATAATTCTTTTATTTGTTAAAAGGGCTACTATTAATAATATTATAGATACTCTTGAAAGATAACATGGTACTAGGTTAAAAGCATTATTTTTTGCAAAAATAATATTCTCTACAGTTAAAAATAACTGTTGTAAAATTAATGTATATATAAACACAGTATTTATTCTCTTTCTAAGCCTTGAACTTTTTCTTAAGCTATTACTGTTTTTAATTATTATGTAACATGCAAATAAAACTACTGATATAATTACTATTTTGCTAAGCAAATTCAATATATAACTATTTTCTTGATTTATAAAGAATAATCTAATCCCTTCCATGATTTCCTCCTACTTATGCAATCCTTTATACTTATTATTCCCTATAATTTGTTATATATATTCTATAATTTATTTTTTATTATTTTGATAATGATTTATACTAAAAGCTATATGCCCCCTAACATAATTTCTAATTATGTATGCTCTCTCTAAAAACTCTTCTTCTGTTGCTGATATAAGTTTTCCTCTTTTCTTTTTAAATGTTTCTGTATCTGCATATAAAGTTATTTTCAAATCATCTGTAGCTTTTTTAGTATATTCAAATAATTTTTTTATATTGTTTAAATTATTAAATCCTGCTCCAAGGCTATCTTGAAGTGCTAAAATATCTATTTTACAATCCCCTAAGGCCTCCCTTAACGCTTTTTCCCATGCTTTTATAGTCAAAACTCTAGGTCCCCTTATACTAAAATAAGGACTTATCATTATACTTAAATTACTCTTTTCTTTTATATTACTGCTTATTTCTTTTAAAAATTTATTTATATTTTTTCTTTGAGCCTTAGTGACTATGAAATAATCTGATAACTCATAAGGAATATACCAACCTGATAAAGCGCAGTGTTCTCCATATAAACTAAAGATTTCATTAAAAAATTTTTTATTTAATTCCATCTCCTTTATAAGCCATCTTTTATTTAAAACACCACATATCCACCATAATTTGCTCTCACCAAGGCCAATTCTAACCTTAGAGTTAGTTTCTTTTGCTGCCTCTAAACAATTTCTAATCATATCTATAGTATTTGTATTAAAACCTTTAATGTTAGTCTTATAAAAGCACTCTTTATGAAAAGTATCAAAAACACTTTGAAGTATTATTTCATCTATATTTTTTTCCTTTAACATAATAAATTCCTCTATCCATCTTTCTTTAGAAAAATCTTTAGCATACCAAGATTGAATAAAAGATGATTCAAATTTTATATTCAACTTAATTCCTCCTGTTAATTAAAAACTTTCTCCTTTGTTTAAACTAACTTTGTTAATAATTTTTATATCTATATATAATTAAAAGCAGATATATGATTTGTTATCTCTTAAACCTCACATCTGCTTATAAAATATTTAATATGTTATCTAATTTTTTATTATTTGTTAGTATCTTTTTAAGCTAAATCTAAAAATATTAATTTATATAAATTAATACTACCTTCTTAATTGTTCCTTTTTGTGAATATATTCTTCTTCTGATATTTCTCCCCTTGCATATCTTTCATTTAAAATATTTAGAGCATTGCTACTAATATTATCAATGTTAGTAGTATCATGGTTTAAATTTTTCTTATTATTAGAACTTGTAGATAACTTTACTATAAAGTAAACTCCTACTAAGATAACTAATACTATTATAAAGATAGTCATACCATTGCCTATTATTCCATTACCATAATACATCATCATTTAGTGATCCTCCTTTCTTTCATCTTAAGTTTATATATATAATTTAAAACATAAAACTTCTCGTTGTTTTACCGTTAATAAAAATAATATCTTAGTTTTGTTACAGTTTTGTGAAAAACCTTCGTAATTTTATTCTTCCTAGAACATTTCTTGTTTTTTATTGCTTTCCAATAAATTTTATTATGTAAAATAAAAAATAAGTGCTATAACTTTGAAAAGTTTATAAGCTATAACACTTTTAATTTCTAAATATTAGGTATTAAATCTTAACTTAATATTGCTTATTAATTAGCACTTTATTACTATTAAAACACACACTATATCTATACTGTACATATATTTTTTACTTGCTATATTAAAGTATAATGTTATAAAATATTATTTTGTTAAATATAAATATAAAAGCTTTATAGTTTCTTCAATGGCTTTATAATGGGTTCTTTCCATTCCATGAGATGCGTGTACTCCTGGTCCAATCAATGCCCCTCTTATATTGTTTCCTCCCCTTAAAGCGGCTCCCACATCTGAACCATACCTTGGATATATATCTACTGCATAATTCACATTATTATCCTTTGCCAAATTTATAAGATTAGTTACCATATTAAAATCATAAGGTCCTGTAGAATCCTTAGCACATATACTTACCATTTCCTCTGTGCAGCTAAGATCATCTCCAATACATCCCATATCAACAGCAATCATTTCTGTTATATCACTAGGTATATATGATGCTCCATGCCCTACCTCTTCATAAGTTGATATAAGTATTTTTGTAGTATACTTTGGAACTATTTTTTCTCTGCTCATAAGCTCTAATAATCCCATTAAAGCAGAAACACTTCCTTTATCATCTATAAATCTTGATTTTATAAAACCACTTTTAGTTATAGTAGTTTTTGTATCAATAAATATAAAATCTCCTGGACAAATTCCTAACTGTTCTGTATCCTCTTTTGAATATACCACTTCATCAATTCTAACTTCCATATTTTTTTCATCACGTTTTCTTGTTGCACTATCATCAAAAACATGAGCTGCTGCACTTTCACTTAAAAATGTTCCTGTATATATCCTTCCATCTCTAGTTCTTATTTTGCAATACTCACCATCTAAAGTTGGAACAATAGGTCCCCCAAGCAAAGTAAACTTTAACCTTCCTTCATTTGTGATTGATCTAACCATAGCGCCTAAAGTATCAACATGAGCTGAAAGACCAATAACCTTATCATCACTTTTTCCTTTTATAGTTATTATTCCACAACCTTTATTTGTAGTTTCAAATTTATAACCAAAGTCATCTATTATATCTTTTATAACATCCATTATTTCAAAACAAAAACCTGTTGGACTATTAAATTGTAATATTTTCTTTGCTGTATTTAATACATATTCTTCATTAATTGTAAGTTCCATTTTCTCTCCTTATAATCTATAATTTATTTTATTTTCTTTGTTTTAGTATAATACTAATTTAAAATAAGAATAGAATAATTTAATAAATAACTAAACTAATTCTCAAGCCTCTTAAAACAATACTTACTATAAAAACAAAGATCTATTTTTATTATATTTATTTATGGAAGCTCTACTTCCTTTAAATCATTGTCTGTTATATTTAAAGTCCATTCATCATCTTCTAAGTATTCATCTGATATTTTTTCTATTGGCATCTTTATATATTTACCTGTTGCAGTAACTGCCACTTCGCCATTTTCTAAGATGATTTCTCCTTCTCCTTCAAATATCTTCCTTGTATTTCTTGTAATTCTTCCTATTGCCTTTACTTCTTGTTCTAAGGGAACTGGCTTTTTATACTTAATATTAAGTTCAACTGTAACTCCCCAAATTCCTGGTTCTTTAACTGCTATTGCTCTTGCTATAACCTCATCTAAAATAGCTGATGATATTCCCCCATGAACTCTTCCTGGGTAACTCTGATGAAGTTCCTTAGTTTTACATACCGATAAAAGTTCACCATTTTCTAGTTCATAAAATTCACTTTTTAAACCAAAATCATTCTTCAGCCCACAAACTATACATTTTTTCCATTATATTGTTTTTGTACAACTTTAATCTTCATATGCCTTCCCTCTCTTTTTATATACTTTATATTTAATTATAAACTAAATATTAGTCTCATCAAAAAAAATTATAATATTTATGATTGAAACTTAAATTCCTTGTCCATAATTTTACCAAGGGTGGTGATTAAAGTGTCAAATAATATAAATAATTCCAAAGGTATTTCAATAAATTTAAAACTAATCTTATTTTTAAATTTCGTCGTAATTATGGGACTAACAATAGGTATGTATCTAATTCCTTATTTAATATTTAAATAAGAAAAAACATCTAAAATTTAGATGTTTTTCTCTTCATTTATATTAATTGAAAATCACATACTAATTGATAATAGTATTAACTGAAAATAAAAAAGGACATTGGATTAACGTCAATGCCCTTTTATAACAGAGGAATATAATCTTAAATAAATTTAAAATTATATACCAGGATATACAATTATAATATAATCTAATGTCTTATATTTGTCAACCTAAATAACATTATCTATTAATTGAAAATAATATATCAACTGAAAATATACTTTTTTAACTTCACATATACTTTTCAACTAAATAATAACACCTATCTCGTGTTAATCTTGCCAAATTAAAACTTAATACCACATAATATTCAGAACTCTCATAATATCCTTTTGAACATTTCCTAGCTACCATTTCTTTATTATGTATCCAAAGCACTTCATCTTTTTCTAGCTTTCTCATTTTAGAACCTTTTAAACCTTTACCTAGATGAGAATAAATCCTATTTATCTCATTATTCCAAAGAATATAGGCTTCATACCCATCATTTTCACTCTCAGATAAACTATAATATTCTATGCATTTAATCTTTTTAGTTATCCTATTTAATTCTATTATGTATTTTTTTTTGATTCATCTGAATTATTGTTCAAATTATGTAATAATATTTTATCTATCTTTTTACCTACTAATAATAAAAATGATATTATGTTTTCATCTAACATATAATAATCTAAAACTGATATTATTTTTTTTATTCTCATGCTCCATATATCCCTCCTTTAAAATTTACTTAGTAAATCTTAAATTTAATACCCTGTTACATCTATTATCGTATTCATATTATGCAATAAATCTAAATATAGGTAAATTATATTCCCTATACTTTCCAATATCAATATATTATTTCATTAGTTTTATTTAATTATTTAATGGCTCTTATATGCTCTTATAACTTTTATTAAATTAATATTTTTATTTATTGTTTTTGTTAATTCAATACTTATTTTTACTTATATTTTGATTAACGAATTATCTTTGAAATAGTATATACTCAATATTTATTTAAATTAATTCATAAAAATAAATAACAGACATGTAATATTTTATAATTAATATTTATATTTTATATTAACAATATCCAAAATTAGTATTATAATAGATAATTAAACCGGTATTATTATGATTAGAAAAGGTAATACTTTAAGTAATCACTGGTTTTAAAACATACTTAAAAAGGAGTGTTTTTTATGGCTAGGAAATCAAATCCAGCTTTATCAATAGGCTTTGAAAATCCTGTTGCTAACGGAAGATTAATGACGGTTAGAGGAACTGTCATTAAAATATTCATATTACTTATTATACTTTCAGCTACTTTTTCTTATAGCTTTATCGCCTCTACAAACCCCTCCATAAATTTTCAAGCTATGATGGTAGTATCTGGTATAGGAGCTCTTATTTTAGGCTTTGCAACAGTATTTTTTCCTAAAATAGCTCAATTTACAGCAATATTTTATGCAGCTTTTGAAGGAATGCTACTTGGCTCTATTTCTATAACTTTTGAGTCTGCATATCCTGGAATAGTTCTTCCTGCAATATTATTAACTTTATTATCAGTTTTAGGAACTCTAATAATCTATAGAAGAACCCCTGTAATTGCAGATAAGATAAGAAAAGGAGTCCTTATAGCTATGTTTTCTATAATAGGTGTATCAATCATTGGATATATATCAGGTCTATTTGGATTTTCTTTACCTTTTTTTGGATCAGGAATAATAGGAATTGCATTTAGCTTATTTGTTGTATGTATCGCTGTTTTAAATTTAATCCTAGATTACGATTTTATTTTAAAGGCCGCTCAACAAGGTGCACCTAAATATATGGAATGGTATGGGGCTTTTGGTTTAATGGTAACTTTAATTTGGCTTTATGTTGAAATACTAAATCTTTTAGCTAAAATAGCGTCAAATAGACAATAGTTAAAATAAATCTCTAGAAATTAACCTTCTTAATTTCTAGAGATTTTTTACTTAAAAATAATGACTATTTCTATATTGTTTTGGTGTCATTTTAGTTGCCTTTTTAAAAACTCTTGTGAAATGACTTTGGTCATAAAACCCTAAAACTATAGATATGTCTAAGATACTTTTATTAGTTTTTAACAAAAGTGTTTTCCCCCTTTCTATCTTTAACTTTCTAACATACTCCATAAGAGATATCTTTATATGCTTTTTAAATAAATAAAAAGCATATCCTTGTGATATATTTACTGCTCTTGCAATATCTTTTGCTTCCATATGATTTTCAATGTTTACATGAATAACTTGCAAAATCTTATTTAAAACAAAATTTTCTGTAACCTCAACATCTCTTATTAAAAAATCTAAATAGGTTATAGCCATTTGAATCTCTATCTTTTGAAGCTCCTTTAAGCTATTTTCATTTTCAATAGCATTATAAAATTTATTATATATTGGATGCAAATATTTTTTAGCAATGCCATCCTTTATTATTTCTTTTGTGTATATAGCATTCCATATTATCAAATCATTTTTTTATCTAAAATATCAATATTATTAAAAACTTCTTCTGCGTGTTTATTATTTATAATACTTAAAATAACTGGCTTTTCTCTAGTACCTATTAAAGAATCTATATCATTACTAAATATATAGTGGTCTGATTTAAATGTATCCATAAAAATCCCCTTGTAAATTATATTAGTTATATACCAATTATATTATAAATATACAAAAAAAGTCAATTAATTTTAGTATAATTGTTTTAATAATTTAATAATTGTAAGAGGTGCAATATGAATAAATACGGAATATTTCATGTATTAGATATACCATATTCTTATGGAAAAGACCCTAATACACTTTCTATTAGGATTAGAACATGTAAAGATGATATTAAAATTTGCAAAATATACTACAAGGATAGATATGATTATACATCACCTTATAAAGTTAAAGATATGTATATAACTGCCCAAACAGATCTTTTTACTTATTATGAAGCTTCAATATCCGTAAAATGGAACCGGTACAGGTATTTTTTTCAATTAACAGATTTTAATGATGTTACAACTATCTTTACCGAAAGAGGATTTATTGACACAAAATATAATAATACAAATGAAGAAAACAAATTATTAAGTACTCTTTTAATAAATGCATTTCAGTTTCCTTATATAGCTAAAGAAGATATTTATGAAGAATCAAAATGGTTACAAGAATCCATTGTATATCAAATCTTCCCTGATAGATTTTGCAATGGTGATTCTTCTATAAATCCTAATAATATAAAACCTTGGGAATATCCTTATATAGACCATGAAACAAAATTTGGTGGAAATATTCAGGGTATTATAAATAAATTAAATTATTTACAAGATTTAGGTATAAATTTGATTTACTTAACTCCAATATTTAAATCAACATCTAATCACAAATATAATACTCAAGATTATTTTACAATTGACCCTCAGTTTGGAAGCAATGAACTTGTTAAGGAATTAGTTAATAAGTGCCATGCAAAAAACATAAAGATAATTTTTGATGCTGTATTTAATCACTCTGGAGATGATTTTTTTGCTTTTCAAGATGTCTTAGAATTTCAGGAAAAATCTTCTTATAAGGATTGGTACTTTATAAATGAATTTCCTCTATCAATAGAAAAAATAAACTACTATACCTTTGGAAGTGGGCATAAAAATATGCCTAAATTAAATACTAATAATCCTGAAGTTACAAAATATCTTTTAGATGTAGGTAAATTCTGGGTAGAACAATACGGAATAGATGGTTGGAGATTAGATGTTTGCGATGAAATTAGTCATAGCTTTTGGAGAAAATTTAAAGAAGCAATTAAAATGGTCAATAATGACGCTATAATAATTGGAGAAATCATGCATGAAGCTAATAATTTCTTAAAAGGAGATCAATTAGATTCAATAATGAATTATCCTATTAAATTTGCTTGTGTTGATTTTTTTGCTAAAAGGTTAATAAATGCTAAAGAATTTCTAAGTATATTAGCAACAAACAGAATGCTTTATATGAATAGCATAAATAAACAATTATTAAATCTTATAGGTAGTCATGATACTTCAAGATTTCTAACTGAATGTCATGATAATATAGAAAAAATGAAACTAGCTATTGTTTTTCAATTTACCTATATAGGAGTACCATACATTTATTATGGTGATGAAATTGGTATAAATGGAGGAAATGACCCTCAAAATAGAAAATGTATGATTTGGGATATTAATCGCCAAAATAATAATTTATTAAACTTTTATAAAAAAATGATAAAGCTTAGAAAAGAATATTCGGCTTTTATCTATGGAAGCTTTAAAGAGCTATATAGTGAAAATAATATACTTTCTTATTCTAGAGAATATAACAATGAGAAATATATTATTATCATTAACAATAATGATTCTACTAAATCTATACACTTTAATAATAGCTATAATTGTTTAAATCTCATGAACAATAATGAAGAGTTAATTAATAAAACTACTTTATTAAATCCTATGGAATTTAAAATATTAAAAGTTTTAAATGTATATTAAATTAGAATGAAATTAATAATCTTCAAGTTCACCAAAATATAAAGAGTATTTTTTGTTTAAAATAAATAAAAAGTGTTTCATTCCTTTTAAACTACTAGATTTCTAAATAATATTAGAAATTTAATAGGTAATTTCATTTAGGTAATGAAACACTAATTACTCATTAAAATATTTTTATCTTAAACTAACACTTATTTAAAAGATTATAAAAATAACATAAGTAAAATTACAACTTATTTATCATACTTGCATTATATCCTGCACCAAATCCATTATCTATATTAACAACACTAACACCGCTTGCACAGCTGTTTAACATTGTTAAAAGGGCTGAAAGACCATTAAAATTTGCTCCATAACCAATACTTGTTGGCACCGCTATTAATGGCTTATCAATCATTCCACCAACTACACTAGCTAATGCTCCTTCCATACCAGCTATTACTATTACAACCTTAGCACCTCTTATAACATCTATTCTATTAAATAATCTATGTATTCCTGCAACACCAACATCATATATTCTTTTTACTTCGTTTCCAAATATTTCAGCTGTTATTGCAGCCTCTTCAGCAACTGGAATATCAGATGTTCCTGCAGTTACTATGGCTATATAGCTATCTGTTTTCTTTATAGCTTCTTTTTCAACTGTTATAGTTTTAGCTAATTCATTATATTTAGCCTCAGGGCATACCTTTAAAACTTCTTCATACATCTCTTTTGAAGCTCTAGTTCCTAGTATATTACTGTTTCCTGAAGACATATTTTTAACTATACCAACTACTTGCTCTATTGTTTTTCCTGCACAATATATAATTTCAGGATAACCAACTCTTAAAGCTCTATGATTATCTATCTTCGCATAACCTAAATCTGTAAATGGTAATTCTGCTAATTTTTCGACTCCATCATCTATAGAAATATTATCATTTTTTATAAGTTCTAATATTTCTTTTAAATGAGCTCTATCCATAAAAAATCTCCTTTCTCTTTGTATTTCTATAACCTAAAAATACTTACTTTTCCTTATTTAAGCTTCCCATTTTATATCCACTCATATCTAAAGTTACATATTTAAATCCAAACTCTTTTAATTTGTTAGAAATTTCGTCTAAAGTTTTTGTATTAAATAACTTTTCTCTATCACCAGGTTGTACTTCTATTCTAGCTAAATCCCCATGGCTCCTTACTCTTATCGCTGTTAGTCCTAAAGAAAAAATAAATTTTTCAGAGTTTTCTATTCTTCTAACCTTTTCCTCAGTTATTTCTTCTCCAACTTGAAGTCTAGTTAAAAGGCACGCATAAGCTGGCTTTGACCATGTTTCAAGATTTAACTCTTTAGAATATCTTCTTATGTCATCCTTAGTAAATCCAAGATCTAATAAAGGACTTTTCACTTGAAGCTCCTTTAAAGCTACCATGCCAGGTCTATAATCTTTTGTATCATCTAAGTTTGTTCCATCTATTACATACGTTATACCAAATTCCTTAGCTTTATTTTTCACTAAGGTAAAAACTTGTTTTTTACAAAGGTAACATCTATCTGCAGGATTATATTTAATATTCTCTGGAATACCAACTTCCACAAACTCATGCTTTACATTAAGTTTTTTCGTAAGTTCCTTTGCTTCTTCTATTTCCCATTTAGGAATATAGGGAGACACTATAGTTATTGCAACGGCGTCTTTTCCTAATATATCACCACATATTTTAAGCAAAAATGTACTATCTACTCCTCCTGAAAAGGCTAAAGCAACTTTTCCTAAACCTTTTATATATTCCTTTAAGGATTCTAATTTATCCATAAAAATTATCACCTACTTGTTAATTTTTTTTAGATTTCATATATTCATACATTATTTCATTATAAACCCTATTTATCTCTACACCATTTTCCTTAGCTAGATATTTGCATATATCATATTCTGGTTTAACTCTTATTTCTTCTCCATTTAGGTAAGAAATTTTAACAGGTACATCTCCATATTTGCAAATTACTATCTTTTCTCTTCTCTCTAGTTTTTCTCTATTTATTTCATAATATCTAACACCTATAGTTGATGAGTTTAAGAATATAGTATTTTTTACGTCCTCTAAAACATCAAAGTTACATAAAACTGATATTTTAGTTGCTGGTCTATCCTTTTTCATATGTATTGATGTATAAAAAACATCTAAGGCACCAACTTCTAAAAGTCTTTCCATTAAAAGCTGAAACTCTTCCCCTCTCATATCATCTATATTACATTCCACCATATATTCTTTAACTTTATCATTATCTGTTTCACCTAAAAATACTCTTAATACATTAGGTGCTTTTTTCCCCTCTTTTTGACCTAATCCATAACCTATTTTCTTAACCATAAAGTTCTTTTCGTAAGTTATTTCCTTTGCCATAGCCTTTATAATAGCAGCTCCTGTTGGAGTTGTTGCCTCAAAAGGAACATTCTTTGAAATCATTGGAATATCCTTCAATATTTCAGCTGTTGCAGGTGCTGGAATTGGTAATATTCCATGAGCACAATTAAGTGTTCCATAGCCTACTTCAACTGGAGAAGATATTATTTTATCTATATTTAAATAATCTATACAAATAGCAGCACCAATTATATCAACAATTGAATCAATTGCTCCAACTTCATGAAAATGAACTTCATCTATAGATTTATTATGAACTTTAGATTCTGCTTTTCCAACTTCATCAAAGATCTTTAAAGATATTTTTTTAATATTTTGGTTTAACTCTGAATCTAATATTAATTCTTTTATATTCTTATAATTCCTATTTCCGTGATGATGATGTCCTTCATGACTATGCTCATGATCTTCGTGACTATGCTCATGATCTTCGTGACTATGTCCATGTCCTTCGTGACTATGCTCATGCTCTTCATGGCTATGCTCATGAATTTCTCCATATAAATATTTATCTTTATCTTCTTCGTGGTTATTCTCTTTAGTTATATAAACTGTTGCTTTAGTCCCTGTTATTCCTTGTTTAGTTCCTTTTTCAATATGTATATGATATTCATTATTAACATTTAATTTTTCTAATTCTTTTAATAAGTACTCACTTGGGACACCTAAATCAACTAGAGCACCTAAATTCATATCTCCACTTATTCCTGAGAAACAATCATAATATAATATCTTCATCTTTTCCATTGTTAATAAGCTTAAAGTCTAATTAATACCAATTTCAATCTATATATTAGCCTTACAAGTTTATCAGCAACAGTCACCTCCCTTATATAAATTTATTATTTAAATGTAAATCCTTATAATAAAACTATACTACATAATTCCTTATTAGTGTAGACAAAATCTCTCTATATTTTATTTTTTATATACTTTTATATAATTATTTTAAATATTTATTTAATAAACAAATAATTTTTTTATATCATTTTGTATTTTTTCCTTTATTTATTAAATTTATATCTGACTATATATATATATGTTAATGAAGATAACTATTTTTATCTCAGATATTAATATTTTAGGATATATTTGTACATACTACATACATACAATATTATTTTTTATAAATTCACAAAAAACAACAAGCTCTAGAATTATAAATTGCTAAAATCCAATTTATAAAACTAATGCTTGTTGCTTTTCTTATAATAAACAGTATTGTATTTTACCATTTAAACAATAACATTTAAATATTTTAATGACTATGGGTATAATCTGTTTCATGGCTGTGTTCATGACTATGCATATGCTCATGTTCATGACTATGAATTACTCCATTCTCATGAGTATGCTCGTGATTATGCATATGTCTATGCTCATGGTTATGAATCTCTTCATGTCTTTGCCTATGACAAGCTTCAACATCACTATTAGTATTATTGATTTCATATCCATGAGTATGATTATGACCACTACAATTTACATGAATATGCTCGTTATCATAAACATGTTCTTGATGATTTTCATTTTCCATACTATTCCTCCTAAAACTTTTATCCGCCTTAGACCTACAATTATATTTAATAGACTAAACATATTATTTCTCTTTTATTTTTTCTATAATAGCAAATTTTATACTATCAAAAGGAAATAATCTTCCTGGGCATTCAGTAGCAAATAAGTCATTATGTTTTAAAATATCTGATATATCGTATTTTAGACATAAATACGTTCCTAAATTTAATAAGGTGTCTAATTGCTTTTTTGAAACTCCATTTTCCTGAAAATTTCCCTCAAGGCATATACCTAATGTATTAGTATTATTTCCTGCAACATGGGAACCTACTTTATTCTCATCTCTTCCTCTATATACTGTTCCATCACTTCTTATATAAAAATGATATCCTATTCCACTCCATCCTCTACCTAAGTGCATCTCATGAATTTCTTCTGGCGATAGATTTTCTGCTGCTGCATGGTGAATTACTAATCTTTGAGGTTTATTTCCTCCCCTTAGAAATCCTCCCCATTTATACTTAACTTCTTGTATATTTAAATTCTCTTCCATTTCCCTTAATGTTTTTTTATTAACTTCAATGTTATATATTCTTTTATAACTATTACTATTATTTGAATTAATAATGGTAATATATCCTAAAAAACCTAAAATAACTATTATAATGAGTATTATAATTCTTCTTATAAAATATTTATTTATCTTAATCATAGATATTTTATTCCTCATTACTAACTGCAAGGCTGTCTTTAACTTCTTGCCACTCCTTTCTAATTGCTAAAATACTAATATTCCTTTATCTATAAACACTTACTAAATACTATTTTCCTTTATCATTATCCTTTATTTTATAATATTTATATTTTAAGATAACGCTAACTTAGATAATATTGAAAATATTTTAATAAAAAACTAATAACTCTTTTAAATTTGCTCTACTAAAAAAAGGACTATATCAAAATAGATTACTATCTACCATATACAGCTTTAATTTGAATTATCCATTTGCCATATATCATCCATAGCTTACTTTTGATACGGTCCCTTTAAAATTTATCTATATATCTTTCTTGTAATATTTATTAAAATTATTACTCCACATAAGCTTCCCTAAATAACATAGCTCCTAAAGGTGATTTAACAAAACCTTTTATATTATCTTTAGCACAAACCACATTTGTATAATAGTATATTGGTATTATTGGCATATCCCCCATAAGAACATCCTCTGCTTGTCTTAAAAGTTCTGTTCTCTTTTCTCCATCTTGTTCTGCTTTAGCTTGTGCAATTAAAGAATCATATTCTTCATTTGAATAACCTGCATTATTTTGTCCACTTCCAGTTACCCACATATCTAAAAATGTCATAGGATCATTATAATCTCCAATCCAACCATGTCTACATATTTCATATTGAAAATTGTTTCTAGTATTTTGGAATACTGCCCATTCTTCATTTTTAAGTTCTACATTTATACCTAAATTAGTTTTCCACATATCTTGAATAGCTTGTGCTATCATTTGATGATTTGATGCTGTATTATAAGTAAAAGTAAGAGTTGGGAAACCTTCACCATTTGGATATCCCGCCTCTTCTAAAAGTTTCTTAGCTTCTTCTATATTAGTTGTTATATCGGAATAATCTTTATGAAACTCATCTCCTTTAGTATCTAAAACCCCTTCAGGAACATAGCTAGTTGCTGGAGTTTCTCCACCCATAGATACTTTTTCAGTTATTAATGTTCTATCCATTGCAAGAGATAATGCCTTTCTAACTCTTACATCTTGAAGAGCATCAACAGCTTCTGATGATAGACCTTTTCCTGACATATTAACCATATAAAAGTAAGTTCCAAGATAAGGATAAATCTTTGCCACTCCTTCATCTAACAATGTTTGTATTTCAGTAGTTGGTGGTTGTTCCATAATATCTAATTCACCATTTCTAAAAGCTGAAAGAGTGGTTGTTTGGTCATCTATAAGTCTAAAAACTAAGGTTTCTAACTTTACATTTTCTGCATCCCAATAGTTTTCATTCTTCACAAAAGTCATGCTTTCCTTTGCACTCCATTCTGTCATTTTAAAAGGTCCATTTGATACATAAGTCTCTGGACTAAGTGCCCATTTATCGCCATTTGCCTCTACTATATCTTGTCTAACTGGAAAATATACAGGCATTGCTAATAGTGATAAGAAATATGGAACTGGACTTTCTAAAGTTACCTCTATTGTTTTATCATTTATAACTTTAATACCTACATCCTCTACTGAAGCTTGACCACTATTATATGCTTCTCCATTTTTTACATAGAATAATTGATAAGCATATTCTGCTGCTGTATCTGGATTTAATGCTCTCTTCCAACCATATTCAAAATCACTAGCTGTAACATCTTCCCCGTCTGACCACTTTGCATTTTCCCTTATGTGAAAAGTATAAACTAAGCCATCTTCTGATACCTCATAACTTTCTGCTATTCCCTCTTCAACTTCTCCATTTTCTACTTCTCTCATTAAACCTTCAAAAGCATTACGTACAACCTTAGAACCATCTACTGCTGAATTTAATTGTGGATCTATTGTTTTAGGATCAGCATCAATGTTATATACTATCTTCTGCTCTGTTTCACCTGATGATGTAGTACCTGTGGAACTTCCACATCCTAAAAATGTGCCTCCTATAAGCGCTGTTGAAAGTGTCACAGCTAAAATTCTTTTAAATCTAATTTTACTCAAAATAAATTCCCCCTTAAATAACGTAACTTTTTACATTTAGAACTGTATTTGAAAAGAATATTGATTGTTTTAATAGTTCTTCTATTGCTTAGGCTTTCTATATTTTAATCTTATAAAATATGACATGCCACGAAATGGTCTTTAGAAATCTCTTTAAATTGAGGTTCCTCCTCCTTGCATATAGACTTTGAATACTTACATCTTGAACAAAATCTACATCCCTTTGGTGGGTCTATTGGAGATTGTATATCCCCTTCTAAAATAATTCTTTGCTTTGTTTTCGCAATTTTAGGGTTTGGTATAGGAATAGCTGATAAAAGTGCTTTAGTATATGGATGAATTGGATTATAATATACTTCATTACTTGTTGATATTTCTACTAACTTTCCTAAATACATTATTCCAATTCTAGTTGATATATGTTTTACCATTGATAAATCATGTGCTATAAATAGATATGTTAGTCCAAGCTCCCCTTGAAGGTCTTCTAACATATTTATAACTTGTGCTTGTATTGATACATCTAATGCTGATATTGGCTCATCACAAACTATAAATTCTGGATTAACAGCTAAAGCTCTAGCTATTCCAATTCTTTGCCTTTGTCCACCTGAAAATTCATGAGGATATCTCCCTATGTGACTTGAGTTTAATCCAACCTTCTCTAAATAATGTTTAATAAGTTCTTTCTTTTCCTCTCCCCTTGCCAATCTATGAATATCTATTGCCTCTCCTACAATATCCCCTACAGTAAATCTTGGATTTAATGATGCATAAGGGTCTTGGAATATCATCTGCATATGTTTTCTATATTTTATAATATCCTTATTTTTCATAGGACTTATATCCTTCCCCTTATAAATAATCTGTCCTGCGGTGGGTTCATACAACTTCAATATTGTTCTACCTAAAGTACTCTTTCCACAACCAGATTCTCCAACAAGACCTAATGTTTCTCCCTTTTTTATATTAAATGAAACATTATCCACAGCCTTTAATATCCCCTTATTTTTAGAGAACAGTGATTTGTTTATGTGGAAATATTTAGAAATATTTTTTATCTCAATTAAGCTTTCTATTCTATACTCCCACCTCCTTAGACCTTACTCTTATAACCTTCGGTGCCCTTTTATCATTTAACCAACAAGCAACTTTATGCTTTTTGGAAATATCATAAAACTCTGGCATCTTATCTTTACAAATTCCCATAGCAAACTTACATCTAGAATAAAAAGGACAACCCTTAGGTGGCTTTAAAAGGTCAGGTGGCTGTCCAACTATTGGTTTAAGCTTTTTTCTTTCTTCTCCCACACTAGGAACACTATCTAAAAGTCCCCAAGTATATGGATGTTTAGGACTATCAAATATTTCATTTATATCTCCCTTTTCAACTATAAGCCCTCCATACATAACATTTACTCTATCACAAACATCAGCCACTACCCCTAAATCATGGGTAATAAAAATTATAGATGTTCCAAGCTTTTTCTTTATATCTTTCATTATTTCAAGTATTTGAGCTTGTATTGTTACATCTAATGCTGTAGTTGGTTCATCTGCTATTATTAGCTTTGTACTACAACTAAGAGCCATTGCTATCATTACTCTTTGCCTCATTCCTCCTGAAAATTCATGGGGATATTGTTTCATCCTTTTTTCTGGATTTGGTATATTAACAAGTTTTAAAAGCTCTACACCCTTTTTAAAGGCTTCTTTCTTTGATAACTTTTCATGAATTATTAAAGGCTCAGTAATCTGTTTTCTTATAGTAAGTAATGGATTTAAAGATGTCATTGGGTCTTGAAATATCATTGCAATATCATTTCCCCTAATTCTTGACATTTCTTTTTCAGTAATCTTACTTATATCTTTCCCTTCAAAAAATACTCTACCATCTTTTATGTGACCATTCTTATCTAAAAGCCTCATAATAGACATCATTGTTATACTTTTCCCGCACCCAGATTCTCCAACTACTCCTACTACTTCCCCTTTAGTTAATTGGAATGATACTCCTCTAACTGCTTGTACTTCTCCAAACTTAGTATTAAATGAAGTTTTTAAATCCCTAACATCCAATAAATTTTCCATAATATCCTCCTTATTTATTAACCTTAGGGTCTAATGCATCTCTTAAGCCATCACCAAGAAGGTTAAATGATAATATGGTTAAACATATAGCTAATGTTGGAAATAACAACTGATAAGGATAAAGCCTTAAACTTTGAAGTGCATCATTTGCTAATGTTCCCCAAGATGCAGCAGGTGGTGCTATTCCAAGTCCTATAAAACTTAAGAAAGCTTCTGTAAATATTGCTGTTGGTATTTGAAGAGTTAAGGTTACTATTATTGAACCTAAACAATTAGGAATTAAATGTTTAAATAATATTCTCTTTCCTGATGCGCCTAAGGTTCTTGCTGCTAAAACAAATTCCTGTTGTTTAAGCTGTAATATCTCACCTCTAACAATTCTAGCCATACCTATCCAATAAGAAACTGATAAGGCTATTATTATATTAAAAAGTCCCCCTTTTTCAAACATAACCATTAAAAGTATTACATAAATTGTCATAGGAATAGAATTTATGATATCTACAATTCTCATCATAATGTTGTCTATTTTTCCGCCTATAAATCCTGCAACACCACCATAAATAATTCCAATAAAAAGATTTAAAATAGATGCTGCAAAACCTATAATTAAAGAATATCTTGCACCATACATAACCCTTACAAATATATCTCTTCCCAATTGATCTGTTCCAAACCAATGAGCTAAAGATGGTATTTCATTTGTGGATAATAAATTATTATCTGCATACCCATACTTTGAAAATATAGGAACAAATATCGCTAAAATTGATATTAAAACTATAAATAAAAGTCCCATTACTGCTAACTTATTACTAAATAATTTACTAAGAGCTTCTTTCCAAAAAGGAATACTTGGTCTTGCTATTTCTTCTGTTTCTTTTAAATTATCTTCTACAAAGGAAAAATCTGATTGTTTTTTTAAGTTACTATTACCATCTACCTCCATGGTTCACCTCCTACTACTGTTTAATTCCATCTAGTTTTATTCTTGGATCTATAACTCCATACAATAAATCAACTAAAAGATTACAAATAATTAATATAGCACTATAAAACACTGTAACTCCCATTATTACTGTGTAATCTCTGTTGCTTATAGTATTTACAAATTCTCTACCAAGACCTGGTATTGCAAATATCTTTTCGACTACAAAGCTTCCTGTAAGTATTCCTGCTACTAATGGTCCAAGATATGTTATTATTGGAATAAGAGTATTTCTCAAAGCATGTTTAACTATAATCTTAAAGTTACTAACTCCTTTAGCTCTAGCAGTCCTTATATAATCAGAACCTAATGTCTCTAAAAGCTTTGATCTTGTTAATCTAGATATAAAAGCTATAGAGTATCCTCCTAAAGCTAGTGCAGGCAATATAAAACTCTCTGGACCATTAAGACCTGTCACAGGTAAAAGTTTATACTTAACACCAAATATATACATTAAAACACTTGCTAAAACAAAACTAGGAATAGTAACACCTAAAGTTGCTAAAACCATACATAAAGAATCTGGCCATGTGTTATATTTGAGAGCTGCAATAATTCCTAAAATTATTCCAAAAATTAAGGCTATAATTATCACTACAACACCAAGCTTTGCAGATGATGGAAATGAATATGATATAATTTCACTTACTTCTCTTCCTGCATATTTTATACTTTCTCCTAAATCCCCTTGAAGTAAGTTTTTTAAATACAACCCATATTGCTCAAATACTGGTTTATCTAGTCCATATTTTGTTTCTAAATTTTGCATAATAGCTTCCGGTATATTTTTTTCTCCTGTAAAAGGTCCTCCAGGTAATAATCTGAGCATAAAAAATGTAATTGTTATAACTGCCCATAATGTTATGATACTTATTCCTACTCTTTTTAAAATGTATTTAATCACTTCTTCACCCCCTCTGATTTATCTGTTAAATGTTTCTATATATATACAAAAAAATATTATTTTATTCCATCTTTTTTTGATAAATTAATAATTTTAATCCTATTTATATAGTGTAATCGTTATTAATATATAATAAAAATTAATAAAAGAGTAATTTATTTCTTATAATTACTCTTTCTAATAAAATTTATATAAAAAAAGAGCATCAAAACTTTTGATACTCTTTTCTTTACATATCTATTTCATCTGCAATAAACTTTAAACCTATCTGTTTTCTAACTTCTGTTATTATTTCATGAACCATTAATGATATTTCATGAGTGTTAGTTTTAGATTCCTGCTCACCTAGTTTTACAACTTTCATAAACTCATCTATTTCATAGAACATATTATCACCTATTTGGCTTCTCGTTAAATTAGTTATATGCCTGCTCCTATCATATAGAGTTATTTTAGATGGGGAGTTTATATCATCTATTACTATTGTTCCATCCTCACCTTGTATTTCAGAAGGTAACGTGGTATCAGTTACTTTCGAGTGCATAAGTATTACTTCCTTATCTTCATAGGATAAAATAACAGTACCTATACCATCTACACCACTTTCTAGCATAACACCATTACCATAAACCCTTTTAGGCATTCCAAATAAAGTCACAGCATTAAACACACTATAAACACCAATATCCATGATTGAACCATTAGACATCTCTGGTTTAAAGGCATTTAACACAATTCCATCTCTATATGCATCATATCTAGATGAATATTTTCCATAATTAAAAATTGCTCTTCTTATTTTCCCTATGTTTTTAAGATTCTCTTTTACTGCAATAAAATTAGGCATTAATGTTGGCTTCATAGCTTCCATTAAAACAACATTTTTTTCAAGAGCTTTATTTATCATAAGCTTAACTTCCTGAATATTACTTGCCATAGGTTTTTCGCATAAAACATGAATATTATTATCTAAAAACTCCAATGTTTGCCTGCAGTGAAGATAATTAGGTGTAGCTATATAAACTGCATCTATCATTCCTGATTTAGCCATCTCCTCATAAGAAGTAAATACTTTTTTTGCTCCATATTTTTCAGCAAACTTTTTTGCATTTTCCTCTTTTCCTGAACAAACTGCTACTAACTCAAAATCTTTTATATGTCTTGCTGCATCCATAAAATTATTGGATATAAAATTAGTGCCAACTATTCCAAACCTCATTAAACAAACCACCTCTATAGTCACTTATATACTTTAGTATAATTTTTTTTTAAGATGGTTTTATTACTTTTTTATAAAAATTGTCTAGAATATTAAAAACTTTTACTTAATTAAATTTAATATCATCAATTACATCATCTATTTTATTTATAGCACCTGTTATAGCACTTAATTTTTCTTCTTTTGTTGTCCCTGTACCATCAACTAATAAGGAATGAAAATCTTTTATTCCCATGTATTTAACTATATCCTCTACATAGTTTAATCCTCTATTAAATATTGGTTTTAATATCCATGGAATTTTTGCTCCTGACGATTGAACATAGATAAACTCTCTATGTTTATCTTCTAAAAGAGGCTCTACTTTATCCTCTAATACTTTTATAGTTTTCCCATCTTGAACTACACAATCTAAGTACTCCTTAAGAGGGGCTGGAAATGATAAACTCCACATTGGAGCAGCTATAACATAAATATCTGCACTCTTAAATTGTTCACATAACTCTATTATTCTTTTTACTTCTGCTTTTTGCTTTTCATTTAATTTTTCTAAGGCTTCTTTGCTAACTACAGCACTTCTTTGTTCAAAATATTCATACTCAAGTCTTGGTATATGCTCATTATATAAATCTATCTCTTCAAGTTCAAAATCTTTGTTGCTTTCTAAAAATTTATTTATAAATTTTCTAGCAACAGTTCTACTAGCTGATAGTTCTTCTGGTTTTGAATTTGCTATTATGTACAATAACTTTTTCATCTTTGTCCCCTTTTCAACTATTTTTTCTTTAATGTTATATTAAAATTAAGTCTTACTTTATATAAAATACGATTAATTTTATTCTTATTTTCTCTTATTTTCTTTTTAATATACAAAAAATAAAGCTATATTTTAAATTAATATTTAAAATATAGCTTTAATAACTATTTATATATATTTTTCTATTTTAACCCTAAGATTCCTGTCCAATATCCAAGAATACCTATACCAAATAATATAAATATTAAAAGTATAGGGCTTACTTTCTTCTTCAATAAATATATACATCCAAATGTCAATCCAAGAGCTAGCAATCCTGGTAATAACTCATCTAAAACAGTTTGAACTGTTGTAACTGTTACTACACCAGTTGCAGCATCTGTAGTCTTTGATATTACAAGTGGAACATAAATTGTTGTCCATTTAGCAACCAAAGCTCCCATTACAAATAATCCTAGTATAGATGCTCCTTCTGTAAGCTTTTGAATCTTGTTTCCAGCCATATCTTTTATGACTTCTACACCTTTTTTATATCCATACATTTGAACATACCATCTAAATCCTAAAGTTAATATATTCCAACCAAAGAAAAATATTATTGGTCCTAATATACTACCCGCTATTGCAAGAGAAGCACCTATTCCACCTAATATAGGCCTTAATGTGCCCCAAAATAATGGATCACCAACTCCTGAGAAAGGCCCCATAAGACCAACCTTAACACCATTTATAGCTTTATCATCTAAGGGAACACCGTTTGCTCTTTCCTCTTCCATAGCAGCTACTATACCAAGTATACCATTTACAGGGAATGGAGTCATATTAAAAAACTCTAAATGTCTTTTTAATGCTTTAATTCTATCCTCTTTATCAGGATATAGTCTTTTTATTATAGGAACCATAGCATAACAATAACCTAAAGCCTGCATTCTTTCATAGTTCCACGATGCTTGAAGGAATACTGAACGAATCCATACTTTCCTAAGGTCCGACTTAGTTAATTTTAACTTTCTATCATCAGTTATTACTTCTATCTTATCAACTGTATCAACTTTATTTTCCATTTTTTAACCTCCCTCTTAGTTTTTATAAATCATCTAACTCTCTATCTAATTCATCTTCAAGACTAAGGGTAGCGCCACCACTATTACCTCCACTAGACGCAGCTACATTATTATATTTAGGGCTCAATTGCAGATAAATTAACGCTATACACACACCTATAATACCAAAGGCAACTAGGTTAAAGTTTGTAAACTCTGCAATTACAAATCCTAATAGGAAAAACTGTATTAAGTGTTTTGCCTCCATCATTTGAATAACCATTGCATAACCAACAACAACTATAAATCCCCCAGATATTTGTAATCCTTTACTAACAACTAATGGTATTGCATTTAACATTGTTTGAACAGCATCTGCATTTACTAAAATTACTACCAACACAGGAATAACTACACGGAGCATCTGAAGGGACATAGCCCCTAGATTCATGGCATCAATTCCCAATAAGTTACCTTTTCGTCCATAGTCATCTGCTTTATGCATAAATCCTACAGCGAGACTTCTTGCAAATATAGTTAAAACCTGACCTGCTGCTGCTAAAGGGACAGCTATTGCCATACCTTCACCAATACTTTGATGGTAAGTCATAACTAGTATACTTGATATTATAGATGCTAAAGCAGGGTCTGGTGAAACTGCTGCACCTATGTTCATCCATCCTAAGGCGATCATCTCTAGACTACCGCCTAGCAGTACACCATCTGCTACATGACCTAAAATAATTCCCATTACAGTACAAGCTACTAGTGGTCTATATATTTCAAATTGGTCTAATATACTACTTGCTCCACATAAGGCTGCAAATATGACAACTAATATTATTTGTATAAATGACATACTTATCATACCGTTTATATAAAATCTATAACCCATATTTTATATATTTATTTTTATAAAGTCTTAAAATATTTTTAGATATTATTACCATAGTTATTTATAATTTTTAAATTTAAGGAATAATATTCCTTAAGTTATGTAGAGTTATAGACTATAACGGCTTACCTCCTTTTTATAATATTTCATAGATATAAAACTTCATAACATGGAATTTTAAAGTAATTCTATTATTTAAATATATTTTTATTTAAAATAAACTTTATTGAAGTTTTGACATTAAATCTACCTTTGAATCTTTTGCAACTTTTCTTATTTCTAGTTCTACTCCTCTTTTATTAAGTTCTTTAAATGCGGCTATATCCTCATCGTTTACAGAAACTGCACTTGTAATTTGTTGTTTTCCTTCTTTGTAACTCATTCCACCTATATTAACACTTTTTATATCAACTCCACCTTCAACCATTCTTAAAACTTCACTTGGATTTGTAAATAAAAGCATTGGTTTAAATATATCATATTTAGGATTTTTATATATCTCTATCATTTTATCAACTGTTATTACATGAGTTTTCACCCCTTGAGGTGCAACTTGTTTTAAAAGAGTTTTTCTAAGTTCATCATTTGCTACTTCATCTGATACTATTAAAATCCTGTTACATTTTGATTCTCTTGTCCATACCATAGCAACTTGTCCATGTATTAATCTATCGTCTATTCTTGTTAACATTATTTCCATTTTATAATTCCTCCTCAATACTTTCTTTTGATTCTTCAAAAAACTTAATTCCTTGTTTTCCAGAGTCTTTTGCAAGCTTTTTTAATTCCTCTAAATTTAAGTAATCTCTTCCGCTATAAACCTCTAATAACATTGGTAAATTTATTCCTGTTACAATTTCTACATTTGTATTTTTTAAGGCTATAGAACTTGCACTATTAAATGGACTTCCACCAAATATGTCTACCATAATTAATGTTCCATCTTCTGTATTTAACCTTTCTAACTCTTTGTTATATTTTCTTTCAAGATCCTCTAAACCTTCACCAGGAACAAAAGTAACACACCCTATATTTTCTTGTTTACCAAATATCATTTCTGATGATTTAATAATTTCATCTGAAAACTTTCCATGGGTTGCAATTATTAACGCTATCATAAAACTTCTCCTTTCTAAAATTCATTTACTTAATTCCTATACTTTATATACTAGCAACTCTTATGCCAAAAAAGTGTATTAACTTTTAAGTCATTTGCAAACCCTTTAATACCCAGTCTAATTATCTTATAATATTATTTTTGATACAGTTAAACTATTTTTAATATAGTAAATAAGAACTTTAATACTAAAAATATTAAACACATACAAATATTTAAAAAATTAATATAATTATCTTCTTTTATAAAGAAACATTTTTGCTAAGTTTAAATATTACTTGCTACTATCTCAGCTATATAACACACTTCGTCATAAGTTAACTTAATTTTTAATTTTTCATAAAATATCTTACTACACCTATTTACCCTATCAAATGTTATGTTCTTATCAAACTTATCATAATATTTTAAACTATCATTAATCATCATTCTCTCTAATGCACAACCTGTATGAACTATTATTTTTATTTTTAATGAATTTGAAAACTCTCTTCCTTCCTCTTTTTCTAATACATTAACAAAGTGTATTAATACACTAATTATTTTTTTTGGATTTAAATATGTTAAAAATTCACTTAGATTATCCATACAAAACTCTTTTAATACAATATCTTTACTATCTCTATCATTAGATATATAAACTTTTCCCCCTATAATTTCTTTTATAATTCTTTCTCCTTCTCCTCCTATTAAATTTTCTAATGAAATAAATGGTGCATTAATTCTAGGATTTATAATCCCTACTACAGCTAAAATTTTATTTTCTTTTTCTATTTCTTTAATATCATCTTCTAAATTTTTTAATCCTATAGATAATATTTTTATTTTTTCTTTTGAAACACTCCATATAATTTTTTCTATAATTTTCTTAAGTTTAATAGCTGTTCCCTTTCCACTTGAGCATATTGTAACTATTACACCTTTCTCATCTTCATCTTTTATATTTTCAAATATTCCAGAATAACCCCTAAAATTCTTTAGGTAGTTGTATATATTGTCTAATGATTCATTTAATATATCTACCTTTCTAACAGCCTCTAAAACCATAGGCGTTGAAACCATATCTATGGTTTTAATTTCTATACCTGTTTCTTCCGTTATTACTCTACCAAAACTATTTAAAGAACCCATATCCACTAAAAGCAGTATGCCTTTTCCTCTATCTATTTCCTTTACTTTTTTAGTCATCAACTGTAAAATATCGATAGGATTCATCTCTAAAGGCATATCTATAGCAAAAGCATTTACCTTACCCAAAAGTTTATTTACAACGTTCACCATGCTAGTTGCAGTACTGCTTCCATGAGTTGCAACAATTATTCCAACACTTCCCTCATTTTTTGTATCTTGTATTGATTTTAAGAGAAGGGTAAAATGTATAACCTCATCCTCAGAAACATGTAAATTATATCTGTCTTCTATAAGTTTTTTTATTTTTATAGATACCTCATACTCTTTTTTATTATTTTTAATTATGGAAGTTACATCCTTATATTGTAGCTCTGAATTATTTTTTCTATTAAAAAAAGCACTTAAATGCAAACCTATTGCATACAATAACCTCTCATTATATTTTTTACCTAAATCATTTTCCGCTAATTGTTGTATCTCTTCTGCAAACTCTAAAGTTTTTTCATCAACAATCCTTAGTATTTTTTCCCTGATATTTTCGCCACTTTTTAATTTGTCATAAAAAGATTTTATGTGTATATCTATATCTGTAGTTATAAATTTATTTATATATTCTTCTTCCATTCCTTCATTTCGCAAAATATTAGCCTTATCTTCTATTATTTTGTATAGATTAAATGGAAGATCGTAATTATCATCCTCTATAATTTCCTTATAACCTTGAGGAGTTATAATAAGATTTGAAGGTATTACATTCCATATACTTTCTAATCCTTTTCCTTTTGTCCTCATAGATATTAATCCATTTTGTATATCAGAAGGAAACATTTTCAAATCTATCTCTACCTCCTTATCTATATTTATACTATTTAGAAATCCTTTTGCACAAGCTAACTGTATTGTAGATTTTATTTGACCTATATTTCCATAGGATGAGTTGCCAACAAGAGCTTGTATACATTCTTGAGTTATCTTTATAGTTTTATTAACTCTATGTGCTTCATTTAACAAAAGATGCTTTATTATATCTATTCTATCCTCAATAATTCTATCTTCAAAGTTAGGAATAGTAATTGTTATAGGAATTCTTCTCATAAATGTCTTCAAAAAAGTTGATGCTGGATTTTCAGTGGTAGCACCTATTATTAAAATATTTGCCTTTCTATTTCTTTCAGTTTCCCCAAGTCTATTAAAAGTTCCTGTATCCATAAAATAAAAAATCATCTCTTGTCCCTCTGGTGGTAATCTATGAATTTCATCTAAAAATAATATTCCACCATCAGCTTTCTCCACAACTCCCTTTTTATCCGAATCAGCTCCTGTAAAAGCTCCTTTTATATGTCCAAAAACATGAGATAATAATAACTGAGGATTATTATAGTAATCAGCACAATTAAAAACAACAAAAGGCGCATCTTCATTTAATCTACCTGAATATTTAGCATAACTATACATCATATTGGCAAACAAAGTTTTTCCAACACCAGTTTCACCAATTATAAGGGTATGCAATCCATTTGGTGGATAAAGAATAGCTGCCTTTGCCTGCTCTACTTGATTTTTTAAGCTCGTTTTTTCTCCAATCAAATATCTAAAAGGGGAATCATTTTTTATTTGTTTAGAATTATTTTTGATAAAATTATGTATATCTTCTATAGCGATAAGATCTCTAGGTAATTTAATACTAAAAATATTTTCTAAGGATTTTCTATGAAAATACAAAACAGGTCTCCCTTTTATCTTTATAATTTTTGATTCTCTACAAAGTTCATTTAGTTCTTTACTTACATTATTTCTTAAAATATTTAACTCCTCTGATACTTGTTGTGCACTAAATCCTCCTATTTTTATAAACTCTTCTTCCTGTATATTAAAAGATTTCTCCTTTATGTAATTATATATCTTTTCTTTTCTCTTCATCCCTTTTAAAACCTTTACAAAAGGTCTATCCTCCTTACCTTAATTATAATAATATAAAATTATTTAACTAAACTACTTATAATTAGTTCTTTATAGATTAATAAATAAATTTATAAATGTATTACTTATATTTTAAATTCTACAAATAATTATAACACTTTTTATGAATTGAGGATTAATTTCTATAAATTTACGCAAAAAAAATACGATTTACAAAATTGTAAATCGTATTTAACCTGGCAACCACTTACTCTCCCACATAGTCTCCCATGCAGTACCATCAGCCTC
>CAUWNL010000023.1:0-38731 GCA_963559995.1 uncultured Sarcina sp. | reverse complement strand
TTTCTGTATTTAGGCAAAGCTAATCTTTAGAATACACAAAATAAAATACATTGCCAAAGAAAACTACATATATCATATTTAATAAATAAAAAAACTAATAGTTTTAAACTATTAGTTTTTATTTTTTATACTTATATAATCAATCATTTCTTTTATTTTCTTTAAATCTATATCAAATAGCTCCATAATTCTTAACATCTCTACAAAAGTAAAAGACCCAAGCTTTATTTTAGAATTTATACTATTTTCATTGATTCCAATTAACAAACAAAACTGTCTTTTAGTTAATCCTTTTTCGTTTAATATTTCTAATAATTTTTTACCAAATTTTTTCTTATCCATTTTTTCCTCCAATTTTCTATTATATATTTTTAAACAGCCATTATTATTTCTTCTTCATAGTATTCAATAGTAGCTTTACAACACTTAGTTGAATATTTAAGTGCTTTTTTTATTGCTTCTTCCTTAGAAAATACTGTAAAAAGGTATTCCCCACACTTAGAGCAATAACCGACATAGCCAGTAATCTTTTTAGTTTTAAAATAGTAATTTTTAGTTTTATGTAATTTAACTTCCTCTCCCCAAAAATCTTTTGTTATTCCTAATTTCCTACAAGCTCTTTTAAATTCAGTCCCATGATTACTCTTTCCCTTATTTTTGTATACGTATATATGAGCTAGTTCATGTCCAATAGTATTAATTACATCTTCAATTTCATAAATACCACTTATCAGATTTGTAGATAGTTGTAAAACTGGTTTTTCTTTTGTGAATCCAAAAGCTTTTTCCTTTTTAAATATGACTCTACTATTTACCTTTGTTAATCCTTCAGTAATTTCGATATCTAAATTTCTAAATTTAATTCCTGCTTCTTCTTCATATAATTTAATTATTGTTTTTACTTTTATCCTATCTATATTTTCATTTATCATTTTCATACACCTCTTTCATATATCTCGTGTATATTTTAACACATTTTAATTATTTTTAATTTTTTGTTATAAATTTTTTATTGTAAAATTTCACAATCTAATATATTTATTTTATTCCTTCTTAATCACAATATTATTTTATAATAAGTTTAATATTTTGTCAATATGCATTAAAAATAAAAACAAGTTTTTTAAACTTGTTTTTTTATATTTTTTAACATTTAACAGTTATTTTACTTCTTTTAACCAAATCATTTGTTGTAAAGTTGTTATATATATTATTTAATATAATATTATATTTTACTGTATTAAAACCTTCTTTTTCTTCAAAATTATATTATCATTGTTCCCATAGCTTTTTATAGTTATTTGGCTACCTCCTTTTATAATGTTATAATATTCATTTAAAATTTCCATAATTTTTATCCTCCTTATCGTGATATTTCACGATTTAATTTATTTTTTAGTCAATTGTTAACTACAATTTAATTATATAATAAGTTTAGTTTTTTGTCAATGCTTTTTAGACATTAATAAAAAATTTTTCATTCTTAAAATATTTCTTTTAAACCATCAATAAAATCATCAGATAATTTTTTATCTAGTTCAATTTCAAATCCTTCAAAGCCATGTTTTTGTATTACTGCCTCACCCTTATGTATAACTTTGTTAGTAAAAATTTTAACTGTTTGACAACTTCCAAACAATAAAATTATAAAAGTAGAAACCATCAAAGCTCTTTTAAAAGTTTTTACCAGTCCGATTTTATCAATCGAGTTTAAAACATTCATATTCATTTTTTAACATCCTTTTTCATACAATTTTCATACACTAGGATTACTTTTTAAAATTTTTGAAAATTAACAAGCCAATGTCTTTTCATCTTTATAAAAAGTAATTCCTTTTGTTGTTGTTTCCTTCAACAATCCCTATTATATTTTACTTTTAATTTTTTTCCAATATTAGCTTAAAGAATTTTTTAAAAAGTTTTTTCTTTCCTTTATATAGCTAATTTTAGCTTTCTAAATAGAATTACAGAAAAAATAATTTTGAACGCAAGATAAATCTTATATTTTACATGTTTTAAGAAACGTTCAAAATTAAAAATCTCTAAAATCTTATATTAAAGCACTAAAACAATCTTTTGTTTTTAAATAAGTTAGTATAATTTTGTTTTAGTTAATTAAATAATTTATTTAGTTTAGTTTTTTGTTTTAATCTTTTTAAGTCTTTTTGGTTTTTCTTTTGTCATTTTGTTTGGTTTGGTTCTTTTTGCTTTTAAGCTTTTTCTCAACTTTCTTGTCGCTTAACCTTTTGTGGCTTCTTTGTTTAGTCTTTAAGAGTTCGCGAAAGCTTGTAAAAGCTAGTAGAGAGTTTTTAGGTTCGTGGTTTAAGTTTGCTTTTCTGGTTTTATCTGTTCGAGTTACACACTAACGTAAATTAATTACGAAACGATAATTCAATTATACGAATATTCTTACAATTTAATTGCATGGTATACGAATAATTTTTTTAAATTTAAAAAAATATTTTATTATCAATACTAAGCTAAAGTTTACGTTTTTTAACAAAACATATATCTTAAAAAAATTTTGTAAAATTGATGCAATGTTGAACAATAAACTATTGTTTAACATAGGGGGGTTATTGTTTAAAAATGAGGGCATTTTTCACGCTAACGCAACACGCAGTTGGTAAACTTACACCAAACAAATTTTGAAATGATGATTTAAAATTTTTAAAAAATAACTTAATGTTCGTGTTCAATCATTCAAAAACGTAAGATTTTCAACTTTGATTAAAATTTTTGCGTTTTTAAAATTACAAAATTGCAAAATTAACAATGGTTTTTATCATGTCGTGAAACATGATTTTAAAAATATTTCAAAATTATAACATTCAAATTCATGTATTAATTTTTAAAAAACATAAGATTTAATGTTAAAAATTTAATATCTGTGCTCGAAATTTTAATTTAAATCAATTCAATTTACTATAAAAAATGATTTCAAAATGCGTTCGGAGTGCGTTCGGGAAAATTATTGATTAAAGCTATAAAACGTAAATTGCAATTTTTAATATAAAACTTGCAACTGTAAAAATCATTCTAAATCACAATAAAATTAATATGTTTTCGACAACCATTCCCGAACACCGTTTTTTAAGATGAAATTTAAATGTCAAAATAAACATTAATTTGCTTATATTTTTTTAAGTTTATAGGGGTTAGATTTAGGTGTTTTTACACTGTTCCCGAACACTATTTTTGATTAGTTCGAACTCATTATTTTAAAATTAAGTCATATTCTAAAAATATTTTTAATATATTTTATAGAGATAGTTCTAAAATCAATCAGAATGGATTTTAAACATGTTTTATATTCTCCATAGACTAATTTTACTTTAATAAAATAGAAACGCTTAAAACGTCTTATACGAGTAAATAAGACTATAATGAAAAAATTTATACTTTAAACTAAATTGTAACCATGAAAATAAATAGTGTTAAAACTCACTAGAAGCGTGTTTAATGGGTAGTAAGTCGGTAAGTAGACTAATTACATTAAGAGCATTTAAAAACTGTTATAAGACCTTCTATAGCCTTAAAACTTTATATAAAAAAATTAAAGAATTTAGCATAAATTTAAATAATGAGCTATAAATATAAGATTTTATGTTATTTTAGAAGATTTTGTAGCATAATATAAGATTTTGTGAAATGTGCTGTTTGAAGATATATCTAGGTAAAGTATATTTAGAAACTTAAGTGTAAGAACTTATGAAAAAATAGGTTTGGGTGTATACATTAGGTTTTCAAATTTTTGGTAAGTGGTTGAGAAAAAATAAGACTCTTATTTATATATAAATATATATTTTATTCTAGTATTATATAGTATAAAAACATATATAGTATAAATGTTGTTGTATAACAGTAGTAAGATTTTGTAGATTAGCTTATATCAATGGTTATAGAGGTCAATTTGTTAAAATAGGACACTGTATTGTCAAAATAGGACACTCACTTTGTTAAAATAGGACACCACATATTGTTAAAATAGGACACTAAATTGCTTAAATAGGACACTTAAAAATTGTCAAAATAGGACACTGAAAATTATTGACTTTTATATTCAATTATTGGTATATTATTAATAAGTTTACTGTTCTACGAAAGGATAAATTTATGAGTGAAAATATTGAAAAAGTGAAAAGTGATATTAATGAACATAGTTTCCTGATGGATATAAATATTATTGAAGCACCTCTATTTACTTTTAAACAAGCTCGTGGTATTAAAAAAATGAAGGAATGGGAATTAGACCCTCAAGTTTCTGCACTGGCTAAAAAAATCATGAAAAGATATACGAAAGCTAGTAAAGAAAACCAGATGGAATATATGAGATGGCAAGATAGTAAAGGCATTGAACGTGAATTTTGTGTAATATCTATGCAACCCTTACCATCCGGATTTGATATGGATGTATTTTATGCACTTGTTTCTTTATTAATAAAACAAGAAGCTCCAATCAGTTTCAATGAAGAAGATGAATCTTACGAATTACAAAACGATACTCTGTATTGTAAAATAAGTGACATAACTAATTTTTTGGGTCTTACTAAAGGTGGTAGGAATAATGATAAGGTTAGAGATTCTATAGATAGACTTAAGTCTGCTCATTATTACTCACTTGGTAATGGCGTATTATATGATGGAAAAACCAAGAGATACACGACTAATGAGCGTTCTGAGTCTTTGGTTTTAAGTTTTGAATTTAAAACTAAAGGTGATGAAAGGCTTGGTGATAATATTCAAGCAAGTGTTAAAGTGCAATTAAACAAAATGGTAATATCAAATATAAAATACTCTTTTTTTAAATTTCTAAGCAATCGAGATTATTTTGCTCTAGGAACAGGATTGCCACGGCGATTATATAGTTATATTGAAAGTAATAAATATACTGCCAAAGGGACTAAGCACTACATAAAGCGTAAATTAGATGTTTTAAAACATAAAATACCTTTGGAAGCTAAGTATAACAGTAGATTAAAAAAACGTTTAGAGAAGCCTTTGGAAGCTCTCATAAAACACAATGTAATAAAAGGATATTTTTATGGGGATGAAATTTTTATAAATGGAGTAAAAGAAGAAACAATTTATATCTATTTTAAAGGTACTCAAGCAGAATTAATAAAAAAATTAACTAGAGATATTAAATCTAAAGTAATCGAAGATAATAGAAAACAAGAAATAGAAGAAACTAAGGGTTTAACTTTTCCTAATGATTTGTATCAAGAGCTTAAGCAAATAGGAATAAATGAAGATAAAATAAACGGAATTATTAAAACTTATGGTAAGTATAAGGTAGCAGAACATTTACTTTGGATAAAAGAAGCAATAGCCAATGGTAAAGCAAAAAATCCTTCTGGATTATTTATTTTCTCTTTAGACAACGTAAGAGTAGAAAGCACACATGGTCATATTACAGAATTTATAAAAGCTTATAGGAAAGAAGTTGAAAATAAAAACAGTATGAACTTAAAGCAGATTCAGAAGGAATACGAAGAATATATTCAAAAAGAGTTAAATTTATTTCTTAAAGAAGACGATTTTATGTATGAAACAATTTCTAACAGTGTCTTACTAGATTTAGAGAAAGCTAGTAAAGAAAGAATAAAAACTATTCAAATGATGTTCAATCTTGCAGAAAATGAAGACGTTAAGGAAAAACTACTTAAACAGTTAGAAGAATGGAAAAATTTTACTTCAAAACGAGAAAAATCAGTTCTTTATAAAGAAGAATTTAATAAAAGATTTAAACTCTATAGAAATGTTAAAGATTTTGAACAATTTAAAATTAATTATACAAAAAAATAATAATTAGCAATGAAAAGTAGTTTTTTATAATTTCTAATAACTTAGAGATTTGCAATTCTACTTTTTATTTGACATAAATAATAAAATGTGATAATATTCCATTATAACAAAAAATTAAACTAATATTAAGGTTGGTAGCAAATATGAAGATAAAAAAATGTTCATAAAAAATTTAGACCAAGCTAATTTTTTCTTGAAAGAAGGCTTAGTTCCCGTAAGATTTAAATTAGAAAACAAAGATAAATCAGTAGCTATTGTGTTTTTAAGGGATGAAAAATGTGAGACTGTATTTACAAAGTGGATAAAACTAAGTAAGAAAGTTCAGTAATATTTACATAAGCATCTAAACTCTAAACTGTTCATTGGTTTAGAGCTTTTTCTTTTTTGAAATTAAATAATAATATAATAAAATACCTTCAGTATAAAAAAGTTCAATTTTTAAATTTTTTTGATTTTACCAGTATAAAAAAATGCAGAAATCGAACTTTTTTTGGGATAAGGAGTATAAAAAAGTTTAAGAATTGAACTTTTTTGACTTTGATATTTTAGCGGAAATCAATTAAAATTGGAAAACAATTTCCTATATATAAATAAAATATATAAATTAAAGAATAAATGTTAAATAAAGTAAATAAAATTTATATTAAAATGATGAAAAATTAAAAAATAAAAATGGCTTTATTACTAGGTTTGAAGCCTTTAAAAAATCCACAGTATAAAAAAGTTTAAAAATCGAACTTTTTTATACTAGCCTAAGTATAAAAAAGTTTAAAAATCGAACTTTTTTATACTGCCTTATCCCAAAAAAGTTTAAAAATTGAACTTTTTTATACCGTATAAGAAAAGGAAAATACTATATAATATAAAAAGACTACTTTAACCCCCACGCGTAGGCGTGATGGGTAGTTTAAATGTTAATATAACAAAAAATTAAAAATATTGACTTAAAAAGTTGAAAGTAATATTATAATTAAGTGATAGCTCATAAGTGAAAGGAAGGATAAAAACATGGAAATAAATTCAGAAATAAAAAATATAAAAACAATAAATATAAAAAATATGAAACAGGCAGACTTCTTTATAAAAAATGGATTAACCCTTATTGGGGCTAAACCAGTAAATAAAGTGGGTGTTATAATTTTTCTTAGAAATTCAGAATGTGAAAAAGTGTTTACTAAATGAATTAATCAAAAATGTAATTAAAAGAAAAAAAGAAAATAATTATATATAAAATTATAACAAAACTGGAGGAAAGTTTTATGAAGAATATAACAAATATTAAGAACTATAAAGAAGAAAAAGAATTTAAAATAGCAATACCTAATAAAGTGTTATTAGGTTTTGAATATGAAAGCTTAAAGGAAGAAGAGATGCAACAATCAAAGATTATACATTTGTATTATTCTTTAATATTATTAACGCCTATGGGAATTAATTCAATACCATACATAACTTTATCAGCTCTGTGTAAATTAAGTAAAATTAAAGCTACTAGCAGTACTTTAAAAAGTATGAAAAATAGACTTAAATTCTTACAAAAAGAAAATTTAATAATAGTAAAGGAGGAATTAGATACTATTAATAAAAATGACCTATTTGAAATAAAAATTATAATAAATAAAGAAATAATGGATAATAATTTTACTTTTTTATCTACTAATGAAGTTGAAACATTTTTGAGTCTAGAATGTAATGAAGGTATATTATTTTTATATTATAAAAGGCATTGGAATAAAAAAATAGGATATGCTTTTCCAAGTATGGAAACTATGAGTGAAGAACTTAGCTTATCTAAAAATACAATATGTAAAGCAAATAAAAATTTAATAAAGTTGGGGATATTAAAAAAAGATAATCCTAATTTTTATTCTAGAGATGTTTATACAGGACAGATTAAAAATTCTAATAATAGATATTCATTAAATTTAAATAATTGCTTTAAAGAAACAAATGATAAAAATAGAAAAAATGATAAAGAAAATAATATAGAGCATAAAAATATATTGAATGAAAATCAACTTAATGAGATACCGTTTTAAAATATACAAATTATGATTGAATGAAGATAAAGATATTTATCTTCTTTTTTAATATTATTTAAAATAAATTTAAATGATATTAATTTATTTTAAATTATTTTAAACTATATAAAATAATTATAATAAATTTTAAAATCTTTATAAATATTTTAAATAATTCTAAATATTATTTAATAATATAAAATCATTTTAAATCATTCAAAATTATATAAATTTATTTTGAAATGAAATTAAATGTATTTGAAATAATTTATAAAAAAATATAAATTATTTTTAAATTAATATTGACAAAAAAATACTAAAAATAGTATAATTAACCCATTAAACAAACATAATATAATAAAATAAAGGGGAAGTGTATAAATGATAAAAAATGTAGGCATAGATACTGGATATGGTTATGGATTAATGGTTAGCTCAAATAAAAAAATAAAGGTAGCTAGTTTTATTGAAGAAATAAAAGAACCACAAGCATTAGCTCTATCTTCTAATGTATCTTTAAATGATGTATTAACAGGTAAAAAGATAGTAATAAAATTTACTAATCCCTTGTATAGTATCAGCAGTTTGAATGAAACAAAATATTATGTTGTAGGAGAATACTGCGAAAATGTAATTGCAAATTGTAGTAGATTTGTAACAGATAATAGAATTGGAGATGAAAAACATCTTGTACAATTATTAGCCTTAATGGGGCTAGCTGTAGATTCTCAAGTGGCAGATATAAATTTAGGTATGGGCTATCCTACGAAGTTAAAATTTGAAAAACAAGAATTAATTAAATGGCTTACAGATAAATTTGAATTTAGTTATCTTTATGATAAAGGAGAACTTAAGAGAAATTTAAATATAGAAAATGTTATAGCTTGCGGACAATCTTCTGCACCAATTTTTACCTTAGATACAGAAGAAATTAAAAGTAATATACTATCTTTAGACTTTGGACATAACACTAATGACTATTTGTATTGGAAAGCAGGTAACTTTCAAAGTAAATATGAAGTAGATAAAAGAGGATTCAGACATCACTATAGTGAAATGAGTGATTTATTGTTGAAAAAATTCTACAAAGTAACTAAAAACTTTAAAGAAGCTACAGTGCAAAAAGCGTTGGAAACTGGAATTATAAAGCTTAGAGATGGTGAACATAATGTAGAGACTTTTCAAGAAGAAGTTCTTGAGACTTATGTAGATGAAATAATAAAAGATATAATAACTCATTATGAAGAAATATTAGATGAAGTTGATTTAGTTTTACTATCTGGTGGAATAGTAGAAAATGATAAATTCTATAATTTATTTCTAAAAAAATCAGAGAAACTTATGTTGCCTCGTGTAGAAAGACCAAATGATGCTCAATGGAATATAGTTAAAGGGCTTTATGAAATAGTAAATTCTCAATTTGATGAAGATATGTAATAGATAAGTTGTACTAAAAGAAGGTGAAAAATTTGGCAGAAAGTAAAAAAAAAGGTAGTAAAAACCCTAATGAGATTCAAAGATTCAGTTGCGGTTTTTATAGTTATGATATAAATGATATAGTGTTAACCAATATATTAAATTTTACTACCCCTAAACACTTACGAGGTAGTGAAATGAAAAGATTAGCTACTATAGGACTTAAAACAAGTCAACCTGAGCTTTATGATGCTGTATACAAAGAAGTAGCGAATAAGTTAGGTATATCTCAACAAGGTATACCAACTCCTGCACAGGTGTCTGTTCCTATGGGGGCTACCGTAATCCAAGGATATGGTTATAATGGAACCGTAGAAAGTTATCAACCAATAGAACAAGAAGTAAGTATAAATACTGTTTCAGTAGAATCTTCCACGCATAAAGTTGAAGAAAAAGTTGAAGAAACAATTCAAAAAGAGATTAAAAGTAAAATTTTAGAGGAAGTCAAACCTCAAGTAGAAGAAAATAAATTAGAAACTATAGAAATAGAGAAGACAGTAATAGAAGAAAAACCAAAATCTAAGAAGAAAAAAAGTGCTAAGGCTGATTTATTTAATATGTTTCAAAGTAATGGTGGTTAAGAAAAGAGTGTCTGATTTCAGATGCTCTTTTTTAATTTAAGATAAAATTCATGGCTTCAGAATGACTTGTATTTAATTTTAGATGCCTTAATAGACTATTATTACCCCTGTAAAAATAAAACGTCTTAAAATTGATTGTGGAAGTATATAATGATATAATTGACAAAAAACTAAACTTTTAGTATAATATAATTGTAAAAGGACAAAATAATACAATTTAATATTAAAGGAGAATAAATAGAATGATAACAAACAATAATTTCTATGGTAAGATTGGAGAAAAAACAATATATGATTTTTCAAGACTACTAAACTATAACATTAATTCACCAGAGGAAAGATTGGAACTGGTTAGAAGCTTATTATATAAAGAAGATGGGACTAAAGAAAAATTCTTTGAGGAATTATTTACTCAAAAATTTGACTTAAAAAAAGAATTAGAAGAAGTATTAATGAATGAAGAAAATGAAGATGATACTGATTTAAGTAGATTATCTTTTACAGGAGCAAACATTAGTCCAGTAAAGCTAATATTAAGCAAAGAAGATGCTTTATATAGTGAAAGTAATATTGCTAAAGAATTGGAAAAGATAACTAATTACATATTATTTAGCTTACCTAAAGAACAAAGAACTGAATATAAAATTTATAAAGATGAACAGTTATTTCAAAAGATGCTTAAAGAACAAAGTGTTGAAGGTGGAAGTAATGCTGATTTAGTGTTACATTTTTTGATGAAAAACAATCAAAATTTTAAAATAGAGAAGAAACAAAGGATTGAAGAAACTGATATAGAAGAAATTCTGGAACTCAAGGAATATAAAATTATGTTAGATTCTATAAGATTTAAATTAAAGAAAATCGCTTTGTTGGAAAAGATTTATGGAAAATCTAAAGGGCTTAGTGATTTAGAAGTATTAACTTTAGAAGATAAAGCTCTTTTAGGAGAATATAAAGTTAAAATAGAAGATTTGACTAAAGAGTTTTATAAAGAACAACAAAGACAAAAAGCTTTATTACAAAAACATTCAGCTCTTATAAAAGAGGATATGTTATACATAAAAGATTGTAAAAAAGGAACTATATACTTTAAGCAACCATTATTAGATACTACAGAAATAGATTATGATATGCTAGATTGAAATGATTCAGAGCAAGTAGATGCTTTACTAAGAATACCACCTAAAGCTGAGGGTTTACAAAATGATATGGTATGTATACAAACTGATTTAGAACAATTAATAAAAGATTGTAACCTTTCTGAAAAAGATTTAGAAATATTGCATATGTATAGAGCAGGAATGACTTTAGAAGCAATAGGAAGAAAACTTAACATAACTAAAAAAGCAGTAGATAAATACATAGATAAAATAATTAAAAACATAATAGATACATATAACAAACAATATGAAGATTGGTACTACTTAGAAGTAGAAAAAGGTACATATAAAACTTGTTCTAAATGTGGAGAAGTTAAGTTAGCCAATGAAAGAAATTTTGCTAAGGATAAGACAGGAAAATATGGGGTTAGAGGTGCTTGTAAAGAGTGTGATGACAAAAAATTAAAAAATAAATAAAATTAATCCGTTGAAACAGGTACACAAAACAAAGAATAAAACGCTAATATATAGTGTAAGGGTAGTAAGGTGTTAAAAAGTACCTACTAATCAATAAAAAATTGATGTAAATTTTAAATAGAGTTTAAAGATTTTTAAAGGAAAGATGGAGGTCATAACATGACAAAAAAAGAATTAATTAAAGGTGTAGCTGAAACTGTAGAAATGACACAAAAGGATGTTACAGCAGTGGTGGATGCTTTAGTAGAAGATATAGTATGTGCTGTAGCTGAAGGTCAAGAGGTAAGAATAACAGGTTTAGGAAAGTTTGAAAGAAGTTTAGTTAAGGGTAGAGAAGGTATTATTAACTTTGGTGAAAGAGCAGGCGAAACTTACAAAACAGAAGATAAGTTTGTTCCTAAATTCAAAGCTTCTAAAGAATTTAAAGATGCTATTTTACTATAGTATATAGACAAAAAAATAAATATATGGAGTAATTAATTATACACCATATATATGAGCAAGATAGTTTAAATGGAATAGAATATTGATGTAAGTACGCCAAAGATGTGGGTTCGAGTCCTACCTTGTTCACTTTTATAAAATGGATAGATATTCAAGTGGTTAAAGAGAGCAGACTGTAAATCTGTTACTTAAATGTTTCGTAGGTTCAAATCCTACTCTATCCACCAATATAGAAGGTTGCCAGAGTGGTTTAATGGAGCAGTTTGCTAAACTGTCAACGGACTTTTAAGCCCGTTCAAGGGTTCAAATCCCTTACCTTCTGCCATGTAGGATTTTTTTACGTCGAACAAGCGTGTTTTGTAGCCTGTAAAAATAAAACAAAAAATTGTTCGCTAGTTTTAGATTTTTTCATTTGTTCACTCTTTCGACTCCAAGTTAGAGAAAATTTTTCTCTAACTATATGGGAAGATAACAATGGGTTATTTAATTGGTTCAATTCCAGTTCTTCCCAAGCTTTTTTAAAAATATGTATTTATTCATTCTCTCCTTTTATTTTAAAAGAGCTGTTGTACGGAAAAACAGCTCTTTTTATCAATTTGGGTATAATGGTTTTTGCTAAAAGTAGTCGTACGGGTTCGATTCCTGTAGTACCCTCCTGTAAGGAAAGGATAGAAATGTGGCTTAACACAGATAGTATGTAGTGATACATATAAAGGTAATTTGACAAATTATCGCCTAGAGATAGGTCAATTTAAGCAATATGGATATGCAAAAGAGTTCAACTGTAGTGCCAGTTGGAAATTCCTAAAGTGACTTAAGGGGGAAATGTTTTCGAGCGACAAGCGTTGTAGAAAACTTTATAGTGTGGTAGCTATAAATTCCCATACCAACTTAATAATTTAGGGCATATAACCATAGGGATATAAGTTCGAGCCTTACCAGTAAGAGCGTTATCCAGTTGTATGAGTAAAGTGTTTCTTAAAATGTTGAAGCATTATGACTTATATAGCCATTGAGTAGGTTGGTAGCTGAAAGATACGAAGGTGTGAGGTATTCTGTAGTACAAAATATTATGGAGCTCCTAAAATAGTACATCTTCAGTTAGAATATGACACTTTAATAGACACTATAAGATTTTCTTCAAAAGCATGGAAGAATGATATTGATAGAATAAGAGCAATATCAAACTAATACAGATTCTTAATGAGAAAATCTATTTTCTTGCATAGTGAAAGCACCTTAAACCTTACCCGCATTAGGAAGTAAGGGATTTGACAGTTTCTCAAAAGCTGTTGAATTTTTATGATTGTGTTGCATTTTTGGAAGTAGCTCTCCTTAATTGCTAGATATAGTAAGAAGAATATACAACGTAGAGTAGTTATGCAATAGACTAGAAAAGCTACTAGTATAAAAAAGCAGGTGTGGATTGGTACTTATAGTGCTTAAATTAAGACTATAAGTGGATAAGAGCAGAATAAATAATGGCTTTAAAGACAATCTGTAACTAAGGGTAATCTCACCTTAGTTCTATAAAAAATAATAATATTTAATCCAAGGTTTTATCCAACCTTTAAATAAAGGAATTTAATCCAAGGTTTTATCTAACCTTTAAATAAAAGAATTTAATCCAAGGTTTTATCCAACCTTTAAATAAAGGAATTTAATCCAACTCGATAGGTTGAATAATGATTAATACTTATTTAGTTATTTATAATATAGGGGTATAGCTCAATGGTCGAGTGGTGGTCTTCAAAACCAACGGATGTGGGTTCGAGTCCTACTGCCCCTGCCAGTAATTGCGGTGGTCGTTTGCGGACAACACCTAAGGGTACGAGATGCGTCTTGTATCCTTTTTAATAATAAATAAAGTTTTTAATAGATGGATATTATATCTAAGATTTTTATAATTTAAAATAATATGGGGGAATAGCTTAATGGTTAAGGCAACGGACTTTGACTCCGTTTATGTTGGTTTGATTCCAACTTCCCCTTCCAAATTAACTAAAATAAGATATAGAAGGAGGATAATATGGAAAAATTAAATACTATACAAAAAAGAGAAAAATTAAATGAAGTATATGTAGTTGATGATAAAGGAAATGGTGGAGCAAATCATATATATGTTATCAGCAGAGGAAATGACATATATACAAAAATAAATTTCCAAAATGGTGCTAGAAACTTAGAAGATTCTACTCATGGAGTGATAGACCAAGATTTATTGGAAATTGCAAGGCATAGATTACAATGTTTTCAACAAGGTGCATTTGCGACTGAATATAATGCTAAAGCTTTAGAACATATAGAAATAGCTTTAATGTATCTAAATAGACGAATTGAAGATAGAATAGAAAGACAAGCATTAGGGACTAATAATAAATAAAATTATAAGGAGAATGATGTAATGGCAACAAGTACAAATAATTTAAAATTTTCGAAAGCTACTATCACTTTTGAAGATGGTAGAGTAATGATAACAGAATATCTAAAAGATGAAACAAAGACATATGATTTAATAGAATGTCTTAGAGATTTTGAAAATGTGGATGGTATAGCTTTAACAATACAAAAAAATAGAGAAATACCTTCGCAAGAATAATTATGAATATTATTAGACAGAAAGATGAAAAAGAATTTGAATATAAGGTAAGACTTTGTATTGCTAAACTTAATAAAGAAATAGACCTAGATTGGTTTGAAATGGTTGAATTATTACATTTAGATTGTAGTGCTGACCATTTAAGAAAATTGAGTTATGGATATAAAGAGTACCATGATTTTATTCAAGAAAATCCAAAAGTAACTAATAATGAAGCTATATTAAAAGAAATTGAAGATAAAACATTAGAATTGGAAAAAGAAAAAATTAGGTTATATGACCAAAAAAGAGAATATAGAAAACTGATTAGAGAAATGGCTAGATGGGAACATTTAGAAGATGTTATTAAAGAATCGGTTTTAGAATTGGAACATTATAAACCTTTATATAATGTTTATTCGGATAGATATAAGTACACTGGAAAAAATGAGTTAGTAGTTATGCTTTCAGATTGGCATTATGGTTTAGAGTGTGATAATTTTTGGAATACTTTTAATGAAGGTATATTCAACTTAAGAATTGAAAAATTATTACATAAAATAATAAAAGTAGGGAAAAGACATAACACAGCTACTTTGAATTTATTTGGCTTAGGAGATATGATAAATGGATTAATTCATACTACTACTAGAATAGCTAATAATGAAGATGTAATCACTCAATCTCAAGTTGTAGCAGAAACTTTATGTTATATGTGTGAATATTTATCTCCTTATTTTAAAAAAATAAATTTTTATAATACTAATGGAAACCATGATAGGGTTACTGCAAATAAAAAAGATAACTTAGATGAAGAAAGTTTCTCTTACTTAATAACTTGGTTTATGAAAGCAAGATTAAGAGAAAACAAAAAAGTAAAAATACATGAAAATATTTACGATAAAGGTATTATAGTAACAGATATTTGTGGACATACCTTTATAGGTGTTCATGGAGATAAAGATAAACCTATAAGTAGTACATATAAACTACCAAATATCTTAGGTATTAAACCTAAATTCATATTAATGGCTCACTACCATTCAAATTTTGAAAAAAATGAAAGTGGGATTGATATTATTGTTAATGGTTCTTTAAGTGGTGTAGATAACTACGCTAAAGAAAAAAGATTAGTGTCCCAACCAATGCAAAAGATAATGGTAATAAATGAAATGGGTAGAGAGTGTACTTATGATGTAGAGCTGTAGTATGTTGTATTCCTTAATTTGAAAAAAGGAAGTTAATTATGAAAAAAAAATGTACTATGTGTGGTAAAGAAAAGGATGAAAAAAAAGATTATTATTTATCAAATTCTTTATTATATAAAGAAAATGGGAAAAGATTACCAGTTTGTAAGGATTGTGTTGCAGAATTGTATGAAAATTTATTAAAAGAGTATGATAGTGAAAATATAGCATTAAATAAGATATGTAATATGTTAGACACTTATTATAGTGAAAGAGCTTGTAATATAGCTAGACAACATTTAAAAAAAAGTGGTAGCAGTTTAGTAAAAATTTATTTTCAAAAAATAAATTCTTTAGCACAATTCAAAGGTTATACTAGTAAAGATAGTGAAATTCTTGATTTAACTAAAGAAATATCAAAGCAAGATAATATTAAAATTGAAGATATAAATGCTGATGAGTTGTTAGGTGAAATAACTTTAACTAAAGATGTTATAAAGCGGTGAGGAATTGGTTTAGATAAAAATGATTATATAGCGTTAGAAATTATTTATCAAGAATTAATAGAATCTTATGAAAATAAAACTCCCGCACAGGATTATTTATATCGAGATATAGCTAAAACAAGATTAGAGCAAGAAAAATGTAGAAGAAGAAATGATATAAAAGGCTATGCGGATTTATCTAAAGTACTGTCTACTCAAATGGGAGACGGTAATATCAAACCTGCTCAAAAAAATACCCTTGCCGACGATAATGCTGAATCGTGAGGAGTGTGAGTAAGAATGATAGAAGATAATGAACCTGTAGGAGAAGCTTCGGAAGAATATAAAGATATTGATGGTATAAATAAGTATATACAAAAATGATTTATAAAACCTTTTGCTAGAGTGCTTGGATTAACCGACATAGAAGATAATCTAGACCAAAAAGCCGAAAAAGTATTGCTAGATGAGGAAAGTCAAGGTGATTTATAATGAAATTACCTCGTTATAGAAGTCGTAAATCAAAACATAAGAATCAGTTTGACAAAATATATGAAGGATTTAAAGTATGAACTCAATATTATAGAGCTAACCCCCACCGATTTGCGACTGAATACTTAGGGATTGGATTATTTTTCTTCCAGAGTATATTGATTTACATGATGGATATCAGTAATAATTTTTTGATTATTGCGAGCAGGGGTCTTGGTAAGTCTTTCCTTATATCTGTTTATTGCTGTGTAAGAGCTATTTTATATCCTAATAGTAGAATCATAATAGCTTCAGCAACTAAGGGACAAAGCAAATTGCTCATTTCTCAGAAAATAGAGAAAGAGTTGTGTGGAAAATATCCAAATTTAGCTAGAGAAATTAAACAGATAAAAACAGGTGCTAATGAATCTGTAGTAATATTTAAAAATGGCTCTACTATAGAAGCAGTTGCAAGTAATGATAATTCTAGAGGATATAGAGGTAACATCTTAGTTATAGACGAGTATAGAATGGTTAAACTGGATGTATTAAACAAAGTTTTAAAACCCTTCTTAAATGTTCTTAGAACTCCTAAATATTTAAGTAAAAAGGAGTTTCAAAATTATCCTAAAGAAGAGAATAAAGAAATTTATATGTCTTCGGCATGGTTAAAAGCACATTGGTCTTGGGATAAATTCAAATCTTTTACAAAAGAAATGTGTAAGGGTAAAAAGTATTTTTCATGTGATTTTGATTATCACTTAGCTATAAATCATGGTTTGCTTAGCGAGGAAAGAGCAGAAAACATGAAAAATGAAGAAGATATGGACGAAATAACTTGGCAGATGGAAATGATGGGTATTTTTTATGGTGAAAGTGAAAAAGCCCTATATAAATTTGCTGAATTAAATCCTTGTAGAACTTTAATTAGAGCATTTTATCCTCCAACAGCTTTAGATATTGCAAGTGGTAAAAAGAATAAAAAAAATCAATTATTAAAACTTGAAGATGAAATAAGAGTTATTTCAGTTGATGTAGCTTTAATGGGTGGCGAAAGTAACGATAATACTATTATTAGTCTATTTAGATTAATACCAAGTGGTGATGAATATATAAGGCAGGTTGTATATATAGAAAGTATTAATGGTGCACATTCAAATGACCAAGCTCTTAGAATAAAACAACTTTTCTATGATTTCAACTCTGATTATATAGTTTTAGACTGTAATGGTAACGGAATGTCTGTCTATGACCAATTAGCAAAACCTACATTTGACAAAGAAAGAGATATAGAATATCCTCCTTTTACTTCATATAATGATGAAAAAATGACTATAAGAGCTTCTAAAAGTGCTTTACCTGTTATTTATTCTATAAAAGCAAATGGGTTGCAGTTTAACCATGATGTTGCTATAGGTTTAAAAAATGACTTAACTGAAAATAAAATTAAGTTATTAATTAATGATATGGAAGGTAAAGACTTTTTAATGGATAAATTAGATTTTAGTAAAAAGTCACCAGAAGAACAAGCTCGTCTTTTAAGACCTTACATTCAAACTACTATTTTTATAAATGAAACTGTAAATTTAGAATATGAAGTAAAAAATAGATTTATTAGAGTGTTTGAAACTGGTAAAAACAGAAAAGATAGATACTCAAGCGTAGCTTATGGGAATTATTTTGCTAGAATTTTAGAAAAAGAATTGATAGCTAAGAAACTAAGGCAAAATAATAAGAAAAAAGTGTTTACTCTTTGGTAGTATGCACTTTTTTATTGTCTAAATAAGGTGTATACAGCTTAAAAGTAGTGTATACAAAGGTGTATACAACTTATATTTAAATAATTAATATTAAATAAAATGTAGATTTTAATTAATATTAAATAACATTTAAAAAAATAAAAAATATTTTAATTTGTTAAAAATAATTTGAAATGATTTTAAATTATTTTATAATATATAAAACAATTTTAAAAAAATAAATTTATTTAAAATGATTTGAAATTATTAGATATAAATTAAAATTATATTAATAAAAATACAAAAAAATTAAATGATATCAAATAATTTAAAAGCGAGGTGAAGAATGTGGAAGAAAAGAATAAGATTAAGCCTTTTATTAGTTTTGCTACTAATAGTATATCTGTGATTGGACAGTATACAGTAAGACCTAGATATATACAAAGACAACAATTAAGAACTATGATGGTTAATCCTTATCTGAACTGAGAAGGGTTGCAAGGAATATCTTCATTATTAATAGCAAACAATGGTGATTATCAAAGACTGGTAAAATATTTTGGTTCTATGGCACGCTTTGACCATATTCTTTATCCATTGGCGACAAACGGGAAAGTGGTACAAAAAAATAATAATTTTGAAAAAAGTTATTTAGAAGCAAGTCAATTAGTTCAAAAAATGAATTTACGTCATAATTGTAGATGGTGGGCTAATAGATTAATTGAACAAGGAGAACTATTTCTTTATAAAATAGAAGATAACTCTGGTATAGTTTATCAAGAGATACCTTCCTTTATTTGTAGAGCAAATAGAGTTGAAAATGGAGTAATAAGATATCAAATTGACTTAGCGAGGATTGATTTGTATCTATTAGCCACTTTACCATTAGAAATTCAAAATATGTACCAAAAGAAATCGGATGGTCTATTTGAGTTTAATTGGTATGATGTTAGCAATAATGGAGTAGCATTTAATATCTGAGGGAATAGTTTACCGCATGGAATTCCTTATTTAAGTTTTTTATTTGATAAACTTTTATTAGTAGAAGATTTTGAAGATATGAATGAAGATTTAACTAAGGTTGATAATTTAAAAATAATTCATCAAACTATACCTACTAATGACCAAGGGGAAGTATTGATGGATGAGGATTTAGTAGCAACTTATCACAATGCCACTAAAAAAAATCTTCCAAAAGGAGTTACTATAACAACCAATCCTTTAGCAATGGAAAGTTTAAGTTTACAAAGTAATGGAAATGAAAATGCTAGAGGTCTTAATTATTTAAATTCCGCTCAAGCATCAGTATATAATTCAGCAGGAGTAAATGTGGGATTATTTAATGGAGACACTACGAATAGTGTTCTTTTGCAAGCAGGAATAGTGGCAGATGAACAAATAGCTATAGACATGCTCTTAATGTTTGAAAACTATATTAATGTAGATTTAGCTAAACGAAAAATAGCAGGTACAACATGACAAATAAAAATGTTTGATACTACTTGTTTTAATAGAGAAATGAGGATAGCAGATGCTAGAGCTAATTTATCATTGGGTGGTTCAAAGATGGAATTTTTAAGTATTAGTGGTTTTACTCCTTTGGAAAGCTATCAAGTACTAAAAACAGAACAATTATTAGGATTTAATGATATGTTTATGCCTGTCCAAACTTCATATACAATGACTAATAGTGAAGATAGTAGGGAATCAGATACTCAAGAGCAACAAGAAGAAAAAAAAATACAATCAAATGAACAACAAGATACTGTTTCTTTGGACAAAGAAGACCAAAAAGTATCACAACAACTATTAGAAGCCACAGATGGGATAGAATAGTTTGCTATTTCATGTATTATATAAGTAAAGGAAGTGTTGAATTGTTTGTATACACATTAGATGAAGATATGAGAAAAGAATTATTATCCCAAGGGTTTAAAGAAATAAAAACTCCACTAATAATTAATGATAAAAAAGCTTATTGTTTTTCTTGTGAGCAGGAACTAAAACTAGATTTCTCTCAAAAAGATAAAACTTTCTTTTCGCAAAACTTATTTCTATAAGGAGGTGAAATAGTGGAAGAAAAAGTTATTAGTATTCCTATTTCATTAGAGTTTGCAAAAAGTAATAATATTAGTGATAACTTAGTTAAAGCTAGGATACAGGTATTGCATGAAGGTTTAAACTATAATGAAAGTATTTTTACACAGGAATCTATTGAAAACGCACAACCAACCATTGCTAATATACCAGTATTGACTTTTATAAGAAGAAATGAGAGTAATGAAGCTGAGGATTTCGGTGGACATGAAGTAAAACAAAGCTTAAAAAGTGAAAATGGTAAAATGGTATTACATTCTACTTATTTAGAACAACCTATTGGGGTTGTTCCAGAAACTAATAATTATCATTATGAAACAATTAATGAGGAAAACTGAGTAGTTGTAGATGGTTATATATGAAAAAACTATAGTAACGAGGCTTATGAGATATTAAAAAAAGCTAAAACCAAAGGCGTTTCTATGGAAATAAAGGTGTTAGAGGGAGAAACTGACCTAAAAACAGGTTTTTATTTAATAAAAAGTTTTGAGTATTTAGGAATCACGGTTCTAGGGGATGATATTACTCCTGCAATGGGTGAAGATGCTAAAATTCAAATGTATTCTAAACAAAATAAGCAAGAATATTTTACTATGGTAGAAAATCTAAGTAAGGAGTTGAAATATTCTTTACAAAAAGAAAACGAGGTGGAATCTTTGAAAATAAAGGAAACTTTCGCTAAAGAGGAAGATGAAGAAAAAGATATAGAAAAAAACTCATGCGAAGATAATAAAGAAAAATCAGAAAAAAACTCATGTAAAGATGAAGATGATTCCTCAGCAGATAAAAAAAATGCTGTTGATAATCTTGATGTTCAAGAAGAAGTTAAACAGATAGAAGAAGCAGAAGATATGATGTCTACTGATGATAAGAAAAAGAAAAAATCAGAAAAAAATGAAGTAGATTGTATGGATGAAGATGAAGAAGAAGCTTGTTTATCCAAAAAAGATTTTGCAAAAAAAGACACATCTAGTAATAATCTATCTATAAATTATTTAATTGAAGAAATTACTTCACAACTTGATAATATTACAGAAGTAGTTCAAGTATGGTGGCAAGAAGCTCCTGCAACAGTACCGCAATACTATCTCGTAGATTTATTAGTAGATAAAAATACAGTTATAGTAACTGATTTTGAAAACACAGGTTTTTATGGTATACCATATATTATAAATGGAGATGAGGTTCAGTTACAAGTAGCTGATATAGTTCCTTATGTTTCAATATGAAAACAAAAGGAAATAAGCGAAACTAACACTAAGAATTTTTCAAGTAAAAAATCTGCTTTAAAGAAATTACTTAAGGGTGGAGAAGAAGTTTATAATAACTTAAAAGAACAATATCAAAAAGCAGAAAAAGAAAATAAGTCTTTAAGAGAATTTAAATTAGAGATAGACAAACAAACTAGATTTGTCGAAATAGATAATAAAATAAATGAATTTAATTTTAGTGAAGAAGAAGTTAAAGATTTAAGAGAGTTAGCGTATTCAGAAAAAATTTCTATGGAAGAATTAGAAAAAGAATTATATGCTTTAGAAGGTAGAAAAGTTTTTGAAAAAAGAAATAAATTTAGTTTAAACAAAAAGCAAAAATTAGAATATAAAATAAATCAAAAGCCAAATGAAGCCAACGCAAGTAAATATGGTAGTGCTTCAATATATTTTAATAAATAGGAGGATAATATAATGGCAACAGCAAGTAATACAACAACTAATACAACTCAAAGTTCAATAGGTGCAACAACTTCAACTGGAAGTGCACAACCTACTTCAACAGGGGCAAGTACATCTAATACTGCACCAAATGTGCCTTTAAGTAATACACAACCTTTACCACCAATGCAATACATTGGTACTTCAGAAGTAACACCTATAGTCCAATTAGATAAAATAAGCACTTCAGCTCATAATTATTCAGTAGTTTGTAATGATAATTTATTTAACGGGAATGTAGTAGAAATAGGAAGTATAACTTCAGTTGGTAATAATCAACAATACCCATTATATGATGATGGTGAAGTATTTGAAGCTAATCAAGTCACAGCTAGTAGTGATTTAATAGGGTTAGTAGCAAATACTGATGTACCACCAGTTGAATATATACCAAATGATAGAAGATATATTGAAGCAGGTAAGGTTGCTAGGGTTTATGTTCTATCTTTAGGAGACGTTATAACTGTAACAAATTCAGCAATTGCAGGTATTACTCCAACCGTAGGTACCTATATAGTGCCTAATGGATATGACTTAACTGTAGCTAGTTCAAAACCTTCAACAGGGTTAGTATTAAAATGCGTAGGAGCTGATACAATAAATAGTTATAAAGCTTCAGTTTTAGTAGTAGTACAAGCATAAGACAAAAAAATAAAAAAATATAATAGTTAAGACGATACTAAATTAGTATTGTCTTTTTTCATTTTGTAGGGGGAAATAATTAAAATGGCAATAAAGAAAATGACAGATTTACAAAAGTTAAGTTTAGATGTTTATCACGGGAAAGTAGAGAATTATAGTGTAGAAGCTGGGGAAGAAGCCATCAGAAATGCTATCAAAGAAGCATGTGGTGGAGACTGGAATTACTATAGTTTCATGGATAATAAATACAAAGTATTCCAAGTAATGGCAGAAGTTTTAGCTATATCAAATGGTGCGTTATTAAACAATGCCTTTAACGAATTCGTAGAAATAAGAGATACAGCATTAGGGGATGAACCCGAATTCATAATTGAAGACCACGAACTTTTTAGAGTTTCTGCTATGGCAAATGGAACATCAGATATAAGAAGACAAGGGATATTCCAAAATAGATTAACTTTAACTACATTTGACCTAGGAATTAAAATTTATGCGGAATTTGACCAATTTATGGCAGGTAGAATAAACTGGGCTAGAGCAGTAAATAAAGTTGCATTATCTTTCCAAAATAAGATAGGGGAAATAATCTACAATACTATAATGAATACATATAATGACTTAGTTGCTCCATATGTTGTAAGTGGTACGTTTGACCAAGCTAATTTAACTGGATTAGTTGCTCACGTAGAAGCAAGTACAGGTAAAAAAGCTATAATTTATGGAACTAAGAGAGGTTTAGCTAAAATCCCATTTAGTGGAGATTACTACCACTATTTATCAAACAACCTTAGAGATGAGGTTAATGCAGTTGGTTTCTTAAGAATGTTTGAGGGTACTCCTTGTGTAGAATTGCCACAAGCACATATACCAAAAACTTCAACTTTCGCTGTTAGTGACGATTTCTTACTAGTTGTTCCTAATGATGAAAAAATAGTTAAATTAGTTCTTGAGGGTGAACCTTTCATAAATGATGTAACTCCTGAAATTAGAAATGATAGACAAATAGAATATTTATTTACAAGAAAAATAGGAATAGGTATTATTAAGGCTAACCAATACGGAATAATGAAATTAAGCTAAAATAAAAAAATAAAGAGAGGATATCTTCTCTTTATTTCATTTAAATAATAAGAGAAGAAATAATATAATTGGAGGAATAAAAGTTATGAAAAAAGATACACAACCAAAGGAAACTAAAAAAACAAAAAAGAAAAGAGTAACAAAAGATGTAGAAGTAGTTGTTATGAATAATACAAATGGGAAATTGTTTTACAGGTGTCCTAAAACTGCTACCATAATTGAAATGCAGGAGTTTGGGGATACAGAAACTTTAACTGTAGAACAATTGAATGTTATGAAGAATTCTCAAAAAGCAATGTTAGAAAAATTTTGGATGGTTCTTGTTGACGTAGAAGATGATGAAATAACATTAGAGGATGTTTTAGAATATCTAAGAATAAAAAAACTATATAATGGTTTTAACTTTAGTGAAGATGCGTTAGATAATCTAATAAAAGATACTACTTATGATGAATTTGAAACAGAAATAAGAAAAATGAAAAATAGTTTAGTGCTAATAATTGCTCAAAGAATGAAAGTTTTGAATAAAGAAGGAGAGTTCGGAGATTCTTATAAAATGAAATTCTTAGCTGACTATATGGGAAATTCTATGATATTTATGGAAGAGTAAAAATAGAATAAGAGCATATTTCTCTTATTCTAAAACTTAAGGAGGAAATATGCCAACAACATTTCAAGAAATTTATACACAATTTTTAAGTAAGATAGATGATTATGAGTTAGGAGCTTTAACACAGATAGAAGCCCTCGAATTTCTATTTTTATTTATGAAATCTAGTATTGTTAACTTTAAAAAGTGTAAACAAAATATTAATGATTTTATTCCTTTTACTAGTAATCAGTTTAATATAAATTTTAATGGGAATAATTCTGTTTCTTTTATTAATAACTTAACAATGACTAATAGTGATTTAGTTTTTGAAGTATACAATGAAGAAATTTTATTAACTCAAGGCGTTGACTATAATATAGCAATTACTAGTTCAGAAGGAATAATAAATAGTATTTCTATTACAAAACTTAATAATCAATTACCAGATGTTTTAACTATAATATGAGCTTTCGGTGGACAATTTAAAGTAATTTTGACCCTTGAAGAACAGGAAATACTTGCTTTAGGAATAGTAATGGCATGATTAAATCATAAGATTTTGAGAGAAGAAAATTTAAGAGATGTTGTAGGGGATAGTGATTATAAAGGTTATTCTAGTGCTAATTTAATTAGTAAAATGAGTGCTTTACAGCAACAGTATTTACAGGAACTGAGAAATAAAAAAATAAGTTATTCTTATAATAATTTCAAAGGATTAAATTAATATGAACTGATTTAGCAATTTCCAAAGTAGGACTAATTTAAGGGGTACTAACATGCATCAAATAGCTACTGCTAGAGGTAGAAGAAATTATGAACTTTATTTAAGAGATAGTGGCACATATCAACCAAATGTACAAATAACTCGAGTTGGAGAGTTTTTACTTTCTACTACTACTCAAGTAGTTCCTTGTACTATCAGAACTGTAAAAAACAATGATGAGAAAAACTTTGACCAAAAGTATTTAACAGTATCTTATGATGCTAATGTAGGTGTAGGGTCTTATGTATTGTGAAGAAATATTACCTATATAATTATTTTTGAAGAAATAAACACAGTAGATACACATAGAACTTTTGTAATAAGGAAATGTAACACAATTTATCATGGATTTGATGGAAATAATAATATAGTAAAAATCCCTATGTGTACTCATAATTGAACTATTACAGGAGATAGTATGAAAGAAGAAAAACTTATTGAATATAAAAAAGATAGAATGAAAGCTCTATTACCCAACAATAGCTTAGTCAAATCTAATACTAAAATAGGAGACAATATATTCTTAAGTGAGTATACTACATTTAAGATAGTTGCAATAGATGATTACAGTTTAGAAGGAATAATAACTTTAGAACTTGAACAAACACTATTATCATCAGATGATAATTTAAAAACACAAATTACTAGTCAACAGGAACAAGAATTTGAACCTAAGACTTCTACAGTGACTACAAGTGGAATTATAGGAAGTGACAATATAAAAATAGGGAATAGTTCTATATACACTTTACAATTTTCTGACAAGGTTATATGGAAAGTTACAGGACAAACACTAGGTGTTAATATCAATTATATAAGTAGAAATAGTTGTCGAATAACTGTGGAAGCAAAGGGTAGAATAGTGGGGAATATTATAACATTAGAAGCTTTGGATAATAATGGAAATATATTAGATAAATTAAATATAAATATAACAAGTATAGTATAAAAAAGAGGTAAACTATGGCTCAATTATATAGTAATTTAAATTGATATTTAAATACATTGGTAGCAAAGATGTTAAAAGATGATACTTTGTGTAAATTCTTATTTTATGATAGTAATTGTGATGTTTTATCTCAACGTAACTTAACTCAAGAAGAAAAGCTTAAATTAATAAACAGTAAAATATTTGTGAATAAAAGAATACCTTTGATTCAGACAACAGCTCAAGCTTTATTATTGATAAGAATAACTTCTATAGAATATTCAAGTCCTAAATCTACCTCTGTAGATAAAGTGAGGGTAGATTTTTATACTATTTGTAATAATGAGGTAATAGAAACTAAGAATGGAGCAAGAGACTTGTGTATAGCAAGTGCTCTAGATAGCTTACTGCTAACAGATAAAGATGGGGAAGTTGGAATAGGACAAATACAAAGACTTAAAATGCAAGATTTAACGGGTATAGGGACTGAATTTCAGGGATATAACAGTGCTTATATAATTAGGGATATTAATCCTAGAATTTTAGGGAAACATGGAAATAACTAATCATTTAGTTTTAGGTTTACCTATTTCAATAGAAGGGTTGGGTAAAATATATCAGCCAACTTTACAAGAATTAGTCGAACATTATAAAGATGTTGAAAGTTTTTTTATTCCCTATTTAATAAATATTAAGCTCTATGAACAATATTTTACTGAAGAAATATTAAAGTCTATAAAAGATTTCGATTTGTTCTTTTTAATAGATACACAAGGGAACTATTTATTAAAAGGTAAGGAAAAAGATAGTCTCATTGAAGATTTAATTTATTCATTGTCTATATTATATAAAACTAAAGACATAATTTTAAACTTTGAGGAAGAAAAAATTATTATAGATAACATATATGAAGTAACTAGATATAACTTTGATTTATTGTGTAAATATGTAATGGCTATTGGAATGAAAGAAAAAATAGTCCCAGAAAAAAAAGAAGTATTTAAATCAAAAAGGTTAAGACAGTTACATGAAAAACTAGAGAAAAGAAGAGCAGAAATAAGAAGAAAAAATGCTCCGATATTAGGTGATTTTATAAATACTCTGGTTAATAATCCTGTAAGGGGCTATAGTTACGAAGAAGTGAAAAAAATGACTATTTGACAACTATTAAAGTGCTATAGTGAAATTTTAAATATAGATAGACATGAACAAATGATGAAATATAAAGTATCTGAGAAATATAATGTTGAAGATGAAATTGAACATTGAAGAAAAACAAATAAGTTAGAAAGAATAACTATAAGTTAAACTTATAGTTATTCTTTTATATATAAAAACAAAAAAATAAAAAGTATCTTTAAAGATACTAAGGGGGAAAATTTTTAATGAATTATGCTATTAAAGACGCAGCCAACGTAACATTTTATGAGAAATCAACAATGCAACCAATCATGTACACTGATTACTTAAATACTTTCAGTTTAGATTTACAAAGTAAAACAGTTTTCGCACAAACAAAAGGAGTTAATAAGATAGCTTTTGATGGTACTAAAACTGGTACAGTTAGTATGGAAGCTGAAGTATTTGAATTAAAGTATTTAGCTTTATTATTAGGTAGTAGTATAGTACAAAATCAAAACATAGATGTTGCAAAAAGAGAAGTATTTACCGTAAGCAATATAGTAAATAATCAAATAACTTTAAATGCTACACCAGTGGCAAATACAGTTGCAGTATTTAATTGTGATACAGATTTAAGAACACAATTAACTGAAATTGATAATATAACAGTCACAGGGACAACAGTAGATTTAGGAGCAACAAAACCTACTGCTGAATACATAGTGGTTTACTACATGACTTCTTTACCAAGCTCTAATAGTATGACCGTTTCTGCTCAAGGTGGTGGAAGTAACTTAGTATTAATAGGTGAAACATCTGTAAAAGATGAAAATGGTAATACTGAATTTGTCCAAATTAAAGTATGTAACTGTAAAGTTGACCAAACTATTAAGTTAGATTTATCTGCTACAGCAGTCGCAAAATTTACAGCAACATTTGAGATTTTAGCAGACGAAAATAATAACATGGTTGAAATAGCGTTAATACCAGATACAGATGATGGTGAAGTTGATGGACAAGTTATACCTGCAAACGGTGAACCAGTAAATCCAATAGCCCCAGTGGGACAAACAACAAATCAACCAAGCTTACAACCATCTCAACCTAATTCAAATCAAATAGGAGAAACACAACATACAGCATCTCCTACAGGTGTAGAACCTGCAAACAATAGTACACCCAGATAATGCCATTAGTAGTTCTACACCAAGTTCAGATACAATAACAGCTATCAAAAGTGCCTTAAATAATAATAATTACACAGGTACTTTTGCACCAGTTGTTTTAAAAGGAGGTTTCTAGCTAATGGCGAATGGAAATGTAAATATAACTTTAGATAATACTACTTATAAAGATTTATTAAGCCAAAATGTAAAAGTATATAGTTTTGATGAAACTTCTAACACTTATAAGTGTTTAGGTATTAGTAATGTAGATGCAAAAGGTAACCTTGCTATGACAGTTCCAAAAGATGGAACTTATTTTATAGCAACAATGGACTGCCCGATTTATGATAAAAACGGTATGACACCTATAACAGTAGATTCATTTGATTATGAAGGGACTCCTAAAAGTGATATTTGGGAGTTCGCTACTGGAAATAATAATGGTTGGGGGAATAATGAGTTAGAGTATTATAGTTCTAATAATGCTACAGTAAATAATGGGGTGTTAACTTTAACTGCTAAACATGAAACTACTACTGATACTACAGGTACTTATGAATATACTAGTGCTAAAATGCAAACTAAGAGTTCATGGACTTATGGTAAGTTGGAAGTAGTAGCAAGTATGCCTTCAGCCGAAGCAGGTACATGACCTGCTATATGGATGTTACCAGAAACTAATAAGTTTGGAGCTTGACCTGATAGTGGAGAAATAGACATTCTCGAAATAATGAATAATAAACAAAATATTGCTCATGGGTCTTTACAAAGTCAAGCTCAAAATTTTAAATTGAGCGGGTATAATCATACTGGAACTATAACTGTAGCTAATACTTTAGAAGATAATACATATGGATTGATATGGACACCTGAAGAAATCACTTTTACGGTAAATGACGTTATATATTATCAACTTAGTAGAAATTTACTAAGTAAATATAATGCTCAGACTTTTCCTTGGACAGAACCTTTCTATTTAATATTAAATATTGCTATAGGAGGCAGTGCTGGTGGAACAGTTAATTCAGCTAGTTATCCTCAATCAATGATAGTTAAGAGTATAAAATTATGAGACTTAGGTTTTGAAAATTTTAATCTTAATAATAATTACAACTCTAATTTTGTGCTTATACCATCTGTAAGTAATGTACTTTTACAATCTCAATTCGCTAATAAAAATATCATAGGATGGAAAAATTATATTGATAAATCAATAGAAAATGATGCACAAGTTTTATTTAATCCTACGACTAGCACTTTAGATGCAGTTATGAGTACGAGTGGTACAGCTAATTATATGGTACAAATTTATTATCCTAATTTAACTTTAACAGCAGGTAATACTTATGAATACCAAGTAGAAATAAGCAGTACACTAGCTAGACAAGTAGGTTTAGGTATTCAAAACAATGGAGTAACTAATCCAACTCCTTATTTTTTGAATCAATATAATTTAGAAGCAAATAAAACTATCATTTTAACAGGTACTTATATAGCTACAGAAACAAAAGATACTGATAGCTTTATATTGTATCTAGGTAGTCCAACTTCTATACCTTTGCCACAACACACTGTTTCTATTAGTAATATAACTATAACCGATTTAGGGGCTAATGCTCTTACTTGCACTTTAAAAAGTGCTAATTGGGGAGCTAATGGGTTAGAATTAACAGGTAATGTTGAAGGTTCAAATGTCAATATTTCTAAAGAAGCAATAAAAACATTAAACTTAACAGACAGTAATGGACAAGTTATTAAACTATTAACTACAGCTATTAATACTTATTCTACTGATGCAGGTAATTATAGTGGATTTAGTGCAGTAATAACACCAGATGCTTTAAAACAAGCTATAAAAGGAGACACTTACAAATTATCAGTAGATTTTTATTATAATGGTGAAACTAGAGATATCCCTGTGTTAAATGAGGGTAATATTTCTTTAGCAACTAATAGTAATTATAGTTTCCAACTTTTAACTGTTAGTGGCACTGAAGCTTTAATAGAAAATTAAGTTATATAAACATAGAGAATAATTCTCTATGTTTTATTGTGTATTCTATTTATGTAGAATACTTTTACTCCAATTTTATTCTCTTGTTAAAGGTAGGTATATCCTACCTTTCGTGATTAAAATTGAGATTTTAAAGAAGAAATTTATAGAATATAAAATAAAATATAGAGAAATAAAGGAGGAATTTTACAATGGCAGTAAAATTATCAGAATTAAAAAATAATACAGTGAGGGTAAAAATACCTTTTATAAGAGAGGGGATAAAGGATATTATAACCATTTTTAATCCAACTCAAGAGCAAAGAAGCAAATTAATGCAATATTTATCAGTTAAAATACAAAAAATAGAAGGAGAAGAAAAAGAATTAAAAATTAAAGCTGAAGATATGATAAAAATATTCTTTAAAGAGCTTACAGATTTAGATATAAAAGATGAGAATATAAAAGAGATTTTAGAAAATCGAAGTGAAGAAGTAATAGAAGTTCACAAACATATAAATGATATTTTACATGAATTATTAATGGAAATGTTCGCAATAAAGAAAAGAGATTTACAAAGATTAGAAGAATTTAAGGCTCAAAGTGAAAGTATAAAAGATTTAAAAGCTTTTTTAGATGGTTTGGGTCTTACTAAAGAAAAATTAGGAGAAGTTGGCGTAAAAATAAACCCTAACGAATCAGAAAAAGAAGGAGAGGTAATAAAAGTTGAAAATAAAGATAAAAACTAGGAGAGCAATAAATGATATCTTTTAATTCTTTAAGTCAATTGAGAAATTATGTTATTTCTAATTCTAAGGGTGGAATGATGGCAGTTGCGGAAAAAGTTAAAAGTATACTTAAAGAATATGTAGAAAATGATGTATATAACAGTTATGAGCCCGCAAAATATAAAAGAACTTATGAATTATTAGATTCTATAAGTGTAAAAGTTCTTAGTATAGATAGTAATGGGATAAAAGTAGAAATATATTTTGATGCTAATAAAATGAGTCATACTACTTTATTTGGTGATGAAAACTTAGGTTTAAAAGCAGGGGATAATGTATATATACCTAAATGAGTAGATGAAGGCGATACTTGAAGACCAAATAGAGATGAGAAAACTCCGACAGGTTTTATGAAAGATACTATAGAAGCATTAGAAGTGAATGAAAATGGTTACCCAACATACGTTAGTGGTTTAGTAGGCTACTTAAAATCAAAAGGGATACAGGTGGTGAACTTGTAAAATAAACATAGGTAGGTGCATTATTAATGGATGAAAATGATATTTTAGGAATTAAAATAGGTCTTGATTTTGAAAATGAAGGAGAAAGTGAAGCCAAATTAAAAGAAGCTATAAGTGAATTACAAGACTTAGCAGATGAAAGTAAAATTAAATTAAATGTAGATTTAAATAGTGAAAAAGCTCAAAGTCAATTGGATTCTCTTAAAACTATTTTAGAAGAAACTGGTAGTGCATTTGGTGAAGCTTTTAAAGGTGGCATAGGAGTAGAAGGTCTAACTAAAGTTTTATCTACTTTAGAAGAAATAAATGCTTTAACTAAAGAAAGTCAAGACAGGTCAATTCTAGGTAATGTAGGCAACCTTGGTGAAATTATTGAAGGTGCTGATAAAATAAAAACTGCGTATGAAGAAGCAGGTGACTCAGCTAAAGAAATTGCTTCAAAAATTTCTAGTGTTTATGATGCAAATGGTAATTTATTAAAAGTTACAGAAGAATATAGAGATGCTTTAGGGCAGACTGAAACCGTAGTTAAAAATTTGGCGGATTCTAGCAAATCTACTACTACAATAACTTTAGATAATTTAAAACAGACTCAACTAGCTTATAAAAATTTAGAAGAAGCAATGGAACAAGTTGCAGAAATGGAACAAAAAATTGCTGATGCTAAAAAAGATGGAGTAAGTGAAACAGGCTTAGATTTACTTAATCAACAATTAGAACTATATAAACAACAAGAACAAGAAGCAAAAGATTATATTAAAAATCAAGACTTAACAAATGAAGCTTTAGAGAAAGAACTAAATACTAAACAAGAGTTAGCTAGTCTTGAGACTAAATATAATAATAATGTAGAAAAAGAAGCAGAAAAGTTATCTACTATAAATGATTTATTAAAACAAAGATACGAAATACAACAAAGATTAGCTAAAGATAGCTATTTAAGTGAGGAAAATAAAGCTAATGATATAGCTGAAAGAGATGCCTTAACTAGAACTATAAATAATAGAAAGAAAAATCTTCCCCTTTCAAGCAGAGCAGAAGTAGATGAAACTTTAGAAGATTATAATGCAGATATAGAAAGAATTAAAAATGATACTTCTGCTAAAAATGAAATAGCTATTGCTAAAGAAGAAGAAGAATTAGCTCAGACACAATTTAATACAGTTAAATCTTTATTAAAAGAAGAACAAGCTTTAAGATTAGCTAATATAGGTGAAAAGAACAATAATATAGCAGAATTAAATAATGAAAAAATAGCCAGTTTATTAGAACAAAGAGAAGCTATAGGTACAGAAAATTTTAATCCAGAACAATTAGAAGAGCTTGTACTTTTAGAAGAAGAAGGTATTAGAAAACTTAATATAGCATCAGAAAGAGCTTTAGATAGCACTCAAAAAGGATTATTAAATAGTTTTAAAAATCTTTTAAGTCAAGAAAAAGCTTTAGCTAATGAGATAAATAAGAGTAATTCTGTTGATAGAACTAATATTTTAAATGACCAACAAAACGCTAATGAGGAAGAACAAAATACCTTATTAGAACAAATGAATGAAACAACTAAGGATATAGCTCTTAATTGAAAAAATATGTTAGAAACAGGAATGGAATCCCTTGCTAATGATAAAGAGCAAGTGACTTTATTAAAAGCTTATGCTTCTAATTTAAAAGAAATAAACTCATTAAAGAGACAAGAAGATAATGCTAGTGAAAATGGAGAATATCAATTAAGTTTGATAGAAAAAGAAAACTCTCTTTTAGAAGAAAATAAAAGTATTTATGAGCAATTAGATGAAGCCAATCAACAACAAGCCAATATTATGGCTCAAGAATCAGAAGAAATTCAAAGAGCAACTGATTTAAAACAAAACGATTTACAAATACAAAGAGAACAAAACAATCTTTTAAAAGAGTATGTTTCTACTTTAAAACAAGAAGATTCTTTAAATAAGCAATTAGGAAGTGCAAATTCTGATTTAGAACAACGCACAATAGAAAGTAGAATTAATAGTTTATTAGAAGAAAGAGCGGAAATCTATAGCCAAATGACAGAAAAGACTCAAGCTTGTGCTGATTCGGAATTAGCAGTTGCTCAAGCTGAAAGAGAGACTATAGCTACAGAACAAGAAGAAAACGCAAGAATTGAAGAACAAGCTACTTTATATAAAGAACTACTAGACTTAGAAACTCAAAGAGTAAATATAGAAACTAAATATGTGCAAACAGGTTCTAGTCAACCTTACAAAATTCAAGAATTAATAAATGAATATAGAGAATTAACTTCAGCTATTGAAGAAAAAAATAAGGCTATTTCAGAATTAGGATTAGAAGATTCAGATTTAGCTGAAGAAAACTCAAGATTATTGGAAAATACTAATGCTTGAAGAAATCTTCAAAGAGCTGAGGCAGATAATTTAGACACTATAAATGAAAATAAAACTGCTATAGATGAATTAGGAGATAGTTTATCTCAGTTAGCTGAAAAGTATGGCAGATTGGTTACTGCAACTAGTGAATATAAATCTATTCAAGAAGGATTAGGAACTGCTTCTATGATAAGTGATATAGATTCTCAAGAAGTGGCTATCTCTAATTTAACAGATAGAATAAGAACATTAGGAACTACAGCAGAAACAGAAGAAGCAGAAGCAAAAAGTTCTATAACTAATATATTTAATTCAGCTAAATTTACTATAACTTCTATGGCTACTCAAGGACTAATCGGAAGCTTTGACCAAGCGTGAGATACTATAAAAGAAATTAATAGAAATTTTGCCGAGTTGAAAAAAGTTTATGACCCAAATTTATATGGTAACAATGGTTATAATGTAAATAACTTTTTAGATGTTGCTAACCAAATGGGTAGTGAAATGGGATTTAATACAGCAGATACAGTAGATGCTATATACCAAGCTATGAACTATGGATTTGGTAATAAAACAGTTGCTGAAAATATAGCTAAAGCTTCAATGCTTTTATCAAATTCTGGTCAAATAGCTGAAAAAGAAGCTTCTACAGATATTATATCTATTTTAAAAGCTTTTAAAATAGATAATCCAGACGCTATGGTTAATTTGGATGGAAAAGAAGAATCTGCAATACAATCTGTAGTAGACCAACTTTCTTTTGGTGGAATGAATTTCCCTATCACTTCTGGGGGAATAGGAGAAGCACTACAAAGAGGTGGTTCTGCTTTAGCAAACCAAGGTAATACACTTCAACAAGCTATTGAAATGATTATAGCAGGTAATATGACAAGACAAGACCCTGCTGTTGTTGGTAACTCAATGAAATCTATAGCAGGTTCTTTCACAGATATTTTATTAGGAGATACTAAAGCAGATATATTAAATAAATCTAACTTACATAAAATATTACCTAATTTCCAATGATTTAACGCAAATGGACAACTTAAATCGACTTATCAAATACTAACAGGTATCGCTAAGTTATATAAAGAAGGTAAAATAAGTCCTAACAACTTACAATGATTAGCAAGTATAATTGGTGGTAAGACTCAGTTAGGTGTAGTTACTAGTTTAATTAAAAATTTAGGAAATGTTGAAGATAAGTATGGAACATTAACTAGTGAAGGTGCAGGAGTTGCTGGTTCAGCAGAGAGAGAAAATAAAGAATATTTAGATTCATTAGTAGGTAAGTTAGCACAGCTTAAAGATACAGTTGATAAATTATGAATGGATGTTATTAAAACAAGTGATGCAACTAAAATCATTCAATTTGGAACAGATTTTGTCAAAGTTTTAGATTTAATCATTCAAAAACTAGGAGTATTAAAAACTTTAGCAATAGGGATAGGAGCTTTTGCTTTATTTAAAAATCGTAATAGTTTTGATACTATGGGTAAAGCTACTCTAAATACTTTTAAGGCTTTATTGAATATTTTTAGAAAATTAAAGGGTCTAGACCCTTTGGAAATGCAAAAATTAAAGGAAGACCCAAACGATAAAATAGCTAGTCTCTTAGATAAAAAGAAAGAAGCTTTAACCAAAGGTTTTGAAACTGGAGAAGCTTATGCTGATGGTATAGCAGAAGGAATTGAGAATAATACTTCCATTCAAGAAGCCATAGATAGTAAATTAAATGGAAATGAAGAGTTACTTCCAAATAATAATGAAGAAGAAAGTAATATAAATCCTAGTGAAATTATAGCTGATGAAGAAGAAAGTGCTCAAACTATAGGAAAAGTAGACGAAGAAGTAAAAAGTTTAGATAAAGACCTTGTGAGTGAAAAAGAGTTAAATATAGATACTTTAGAATCTCAAGAAAATTTATCAGAAATAGATGAAAAAATTAATGAAATAGACGAAAGTCTTAATAAAGAAAAAGACTTAAATATAAATTCTGATGAAACTAAAGAAGGTCTAATAGAGACTGAAGAAAAAATAGAAAATGTTGAGGAAGACGCTAGTAAATCTACAGTATTAAATATAGATACCGTTAACGCAGATGAAAAATTAATTACAACTGATGAAGAAGCAAAGCAAGTTAAAAATGACTTAGGGGAAGATATAGAACTTACTATAGAGGATAGTGAAGCGATAGATAGTCTAACAACATTAGATAAAAAAATTGAAGAAGTTGAAGAAAAAGCTAACAAAACTACTGAAATTAATATAGATACTAGTGAAGCTGAAACAAAAATAAGTGAATTGGAAAGTAATATAAATTCAGCTAAAAGTGAAGCTAGTGAAGTAAATATAGGTGAGGAAGCTACAGGAGCAGTTGAAGAAGAAGCTGAAGCAGGTGTAGAAAGTAGAACTGAATCTACAATGGCTGAAAGCTTACTAGGCATAGCAGGAATGACAGCGGAAGGTGTTATAGGTACTGCTACCGCAGGTATTGGAATATTTGCTATACCTTTAATAATAGCAGGTGTAGAAAAGTTAGTAAATGCTAATAAAGAATTAGAAGCAAGTAACCAAAAAGTTTATAGTGATGCTACTCAAGAAGCAAATAATTATCAAAATCAAATACAATCATTAAGCGATTTTGAAAACTCTGCTAATGGAAAAAAACTAGCAGAATTAAATTCTCAATATCAAGCAGGAAAATTAAATACTACTCAAACACAAGATTATTTTAATTTATTAAAACAGGTAGCCAAAATCGCACCCGAAACTGTTGCTTTTAAAGATGCTAATGGTAATCCTTATATTAATATGACTAATGGAGTAAAAGGATTAATAAGTGATTTAAAACAACTAAAACAACAAGAAGACGCTACATTAGTAGACCCAACCAACGTAAGTAATTTTTGGAAAGAAATTGCCAATGAACAAAAAAGTACAGAAAATGCTGAAAAAGTTTTTAATACTGAATCTGCTGAAGGGACTTTTACTCATGTTGATGATGAGGTTGGAGCAAATTTTAGAGATGGAAAGTATGGTTCTGATTTAGCTAAAGCTATTCAACAAGAAGAGAGTGAATTTAATCAAGCAGAACAAACACTTACTTCTTTTCAAAATAAATTTAAACAACAACAACAAGCAATAATTAAAGATATTGTTAATCCTCATATCGAAGATTCTGTAAATACAAGTGGTCTTTCTGATAAAGTAAAACAAGAGTATGAAAAGTTCTTAGATGGATTAAATCTATCTCAAGTAACTAAAACACAAATGAACGATATCTTTTCTAAACTAGATAGTGAAGTGTCTACTACAGCAGGACAAAAAATAATAACATCTCTCACTTCTACAATGAATAAACTAAAAGAAGAGTACGCAAGTGGAGAAATTGATTATACACAGTTTGCTAATAAAATGGGAACTGTAAAAAATGAATTAATTAATAAGTTACATCTTACTCCTGAAGAAGCTAGTGAATTAACTAATGCTAATATATGGAGAGAAGCAGGAAGTTCAGAAAAAGCGTTTGTTACAACTATGACAGATACAGCTAACTCTGTAGGATATGCGGGACAAAAAATGCAAACTGCTTTTCAAACACAATATAGAGCATTTAACAGTTTCCTAACTGATATGCAAAATAAAACTCAATTAGGAAAACAAAAAATACAAGAAGATATTAAAGAAATGTTTACGATAAGTCCAGAAGCAGGTCATTCTTTAGAAGAAAAACTAGGCATCTCTATGAAGACTAGCTTAAGTAGTGTAGCTAAAGCTATAGGAAGCAATAGCCAGTTACAACAAGACTTTGCTCAAGCAATGGCATATATAACAACAGGTCAACCTATTCCTGATTCTGTTAAAAATAAATTAGATAGTGAATTAAAAACAGTAATAGGAGATTCCGTTAAATCAGCTACTAGTAGTGGAAATGCAGATGCTAAAATTAAAACTACTGTCGAACCAGATAATAAAGCGGGTGCAATAGGTAGTGCGGATGGTCTTGCTTATGCTAATGGGGTTAAAGAAACAGGTAAACAAAAAGGTGATGTATTAAGTGATACTGGTGCAGGTGGTATAGGTAGTGTAGATGGTACACAATATGCTGATGGAGTTTTAGGCACAGCTAAAGGGCAAGGTAAAGTTCTTAGTGATGGTAATGCAGGTGGTATAGGTAGTGCGGATGGTCTGAATTGGAAAGGTGGACTTCAATCTAGTGCGATAGGTCAAGGTAGAGTAACGCAAGATGGTAGTGCATATGGAGTAGGACAATCAGATGGTAGTAGTTGGTATAGTGGCTTTATGTCAGTTGTGGATGGAGTAGGTTCTGCTATTTCTGATATAGTTAGGGGTGCTGAAGCTGATGCTAAAAGTATAGGGCTTTTTGTAATACCTAGTGTGAAAGTAAATACAAATAGTGTAAAAACTAAAATTACAGAAGCACATAGAGAACTTACTAGTTATACTACAAAATTATTTAGTAGTAGAAGTGTTGCTCATTCATCTGGTGGGGTCTTATCTGGTGGTAAGGGCGGTAAAGGTAGTAAAGGTGGAGGTGCTGTAGGTGGTGTAAGTGCTGTTACTAATCTTATGGCTTTACCCACAGAAAGTATTGATACTTCAATAGCCCCTACAGGTATTAGTGAAGATGAAA
>CAUWNL010000022.1:0-39858 GCA_963559995.1 uncultured Sarcina sp. | reverse complement strand
CTATTAATAAAAAAAAAGACAAGTAATTTTTTAAATGCTTATTTTGGTATACATAAGATAAAAAAGGTTCTAAATATATTGTATCATTACATATATTACAATATATTTCCAATAAAGGAGGATGAAAAGTGATACAAGAAAAAGAAGTTAGTAGAGGCTTAACTTCAAGTGAAGCTGAAAAAGGTCTTGAAAAGTATGGACCTAATGAAATTATGCAGAAGAAAAAAATATCTCCCATAAAGATATTTTTAGCACAATTTAATGATTTTATGGTTTGGGTACTTATAGGTGCTACTATAATTTCAGGATTTATGGGAGATGTAGCAGATGCTATAACAATAGCTGTCATAGTTGCGATAAATGGTTTTTTAGGGTTTATTCAAGAGTTTAAAACAGAAAAATCTTTAGATGCGTTAAAATCATTGGCAGCACCAACCTGTAAGGTTTTAAGGGATGGAAATATTAAAGTTATAAATGCTTCAGGTATAACTATAGGAGATATTGTTATACTAGAAACTGGAGATAGAGTACCAGCTGATGGTGGTATTATAGAGTGTAATAACCTTATGGTTGATGAATCACTTCTAACAGGTGAATCAGTAGGAGTGAATAAGGGACTAATCGGAAATAGCTCTAATGTATACATGGGAACTACTGTTCTAAAAGGAAAAGGAAATTTTAGGGTTACTCAAATAGGTATGGGAACTAAAATGGGCGAAATAGCAGATGATCTTCAAAATATAGAAGATGAAAAATCACCTCTCAGGGAAAGATTAGATAGCCTTGGTAAAATTTTAGTTGTTCTTTGTCTTGTAGTTTGTGCTGTTGTAACAATTTTAGGTGTTCTTAGAGGAAATGACTTAGGAGAGATGTTCCTTTTAGGTGTTAGCTTAGCAGTTGCTGCAATTCCAGAAGGATTAGCTGCAATAGTTACAGTTTCATTAGCTCTTGGAGTGTCTAGAATGCTTAAAAGGAAAGCTTTAGTTAGAAAGCTTCCTGCTGTTGAAACATTAGGGTGTACATCAGTAATATGTAGTGATAAAACAGGAACATTAACTCAAAATAAAATGACAGTTAAAGAGGTTTTTGTAAATGGAAGAATATATAAAGTAGATAATGAAAAAATTCCAGAAAATAATACGCTTATGAAATCTTTTGTTTACTGTAATGATTGTAATTATGATTTTTCTAAGGAAAATATTGAGGATGCATTATATGGAGATCCAACAGAAACGGCTTTAATAAAATTATATTTTAAAGATGTAAATATACTAAAAAATAAAATATCAAATGTAAATAGAGTTTTTGATGTTCCTTTTGATTCCATAAGAAAGATGATGTCTGTAATTGTTAATGAAAATGGCAAAGAGATTTGTTATGTAAAGGGAGCTCCAGAGCGTTTAATAAATAAATGTACTCATATATATGAGGATGGGGTTATAAAACCATTAACATACCAAAAAAAGACACAGATTTTAGATTCAGTAGAGAACATGAGTAATAGAGCATTAAGATGCATTGGTGGTGCTTATAAGGAAAGTAATATAACAAGAGATGAAAAAACTTTAGAAAGTAATTTAATTTTCTTAGGAATAGCAGGAATTATAGATCCGCCAAGACCAGAGGTTAAAGAAGCAGTTAAGAAGTGTAGATTAGCGGGGATAAGGCCTGTTATGATTACAGGAGACCATAAAAATACGGCTTATGCAATTGGCAAGGATTTAAATATTGTAACATCAAAAGATCAGGTTATAACAGGAGAAGAACTTGAAAAATTAAGTGACAAAGACCTTAAAGAAAAAGTTAATAATATAAGAATATTTGCTAGAGTTACACCTAAACATAAATTAAGAATTGTAAAGGCATTTAAACAAAGAGGAAATATAGTTGCTATGACTGGTGATGGAGTAAATGATGCACCAGCTATCAAAGAAGCAGATATAGGAATTGCTATGGGTATATCAGGAACAGATGTTACAAAAGAAGCTTCAGCTATGATACTTATGGATGATAATTTTAGTACTATAGTATCAGCTGTAGAAGAAGGTAGAACAATATATGATAATATAAGAAAGTTTATAAGATATTTATTATCCTGTAATTTAGGGGAAGTTTTAACTATGTTTTTAGCGTCATTGTTTTATCTACCAAGTCCTATGCTTCCTATACAAATTTTATTTGTAAATTTAGCAACAGACGGCCTTCCTGCTATTGCCCTTGGAGTAGATCCAGCTGATAAAGATATTATGAATCAACAGCCAAGAGATAAAAAAGAGGGGGTATTTGCAAGGGGACTTATAGAAAAAATACTAGTTAGGGGATGTTTAATAGGAATTTGCACTCTGTTATCCTTTGTTGTTGGAATGTATTATGGTATGAATATAGAGACATGTAGAACTATGGCTCTTGCTACCTTAGTAATGTCTCAATTATTCCATGTGTTTGAATGTAGGTCAGAAAGACATTCAATATTTGAAATAAATTTGTTTACTAATCCATATTTGGTTTTAGCAGTATCAACATCTATTATAATGCTTTTATCAATAATATATATTCCATTCTTTAGAGCTATTTTCCATACAACTATTTTAGGATTAAACAATTGGCTTTTAGTGTTATTTTGTTCTTCTATAATATTTTTTATAAATAGCATTTATTTGTTCATAAAAGTTAAAAAATAATAAATCAAGGTTTAAATAAAAAGCTATGAATTTTCATAGCTTTTTTTATTTATCTATTCCTATAAGTTGGTTGTTGTACCTTTTTAATTTGAGAATGGTCAACAGGGATTAAATCTTTCTTAGTTGTTAGATTTAATATATTACTTATTTCGATGTATTCTTTTTCATTCTCTTTGTTAGATTTAAGCCCTTGAACAATAACAGTATTACCTCTATTTAATTGAATAAATTCAGGTTTTTTAAACCATTTACTTTTTTTATAAATGCATTTCATTACAGATTTTGATCTATCAGGCTTTACTATTAAAGTAGCTACAATTTTATGAAATATCCAAAGTATTGATTTTTCTTCAACCTTAACAGAAATTATATTCCCTTGAAATTGAGCCATTCTATCTCCGTATTTTTCTAAGTAAGAGTCTGTATAATATTTTGATACTTTATCTTTAACTCCCATATTAAAACTCCTTCACTTTATGATTATATAAATATTATTCCTAATATATTATTTGTAAAACTAACATGTATTATAGCATATAATGAATTTAATGAAAATAAGTTTTTAAATGTTTTGTAATCTTTACATATTTATGAATAATTTATATAATAAAATATTAATAAACTATATAATAAAATATAAAAGTTATTATTTTAAGGAGGAGATATTTATGAACAAAAATGAATTAGCAAGGATGATAGATCACACAATATTAAAGCCAGAGGCTACTAAGGAACAAATAGAAAAGCTTTGTAAGGAAGCTATAGAATATAGCTTTGCATCTGTTTGTATAAATCCTAGCAATATAGAATTAGCAGCTGAAATTTTAAAAGGTAGCCCTGTTAAAGTGTGTACAGTTATAGGCTTTCCTTTAGGGGCAAACACAACTAGTGTTAAAGCTTTTGAAACTAGAGATGCTATAGAAAAGGGTGCAACTGAAGTTGATATGGTAATAAATATAGGAAAACTTAAAGAAAAAGATTATGAGTATATAAAAAAAGATATAGAAGCAGTAGTTAGTGAAGCGAAAGGAAAAGCCTTAACTAAAGTTATAATAGAAACATGTCTTTTAACAGATGAAGAAAAAGTTATGGCATGTAAAATAGCAAAAGAAGCAAAAGCAGATTTTGTTAAAACATCAACTGGTTTTTCTATAGGAGGTGCAACACCTTCTGATATAAAGCTTATGAGAGAGACAGTAGGAGAAGATATGGGGGTTAAAGCATCAGGGGGGGTTAGAACATTGCAAGATGCTTTAGCAGTTATAGAAAATGGAGCAAATAGAATAGGAGCATCAGCATCTATAGCAATTTGCGAGGGAAAATAGTATTAAACCTAGAAATATTAAGGTCTATGAGAAATCATAGGCCTTTTTGTCGAGGAAATTTATATTAATAAATAAAAAAACGTGGTTAAAATAATATTTCTAGAATATTAATATAATAAGTATGTAAAAGGGAGGATAAAGCTTATAGTTAGCTTTAACTTTTAAGCAAGTTTAGTTTATGAGAAGACGAATAACTCCAAAGGAAATAATATATAATGAAGACTTTACAAAAGTTGTGGGGGAGAAAGGTGATATACTAGAATATGCTGATATATGTAGCTCTATTGAAGAGGCTTTAAATATAAATAAAGAAGGATACAATATTTACTTAGTAGATGAGTTTTCAAAAGAAAAGCTTAGTAAAATAATAGATTACATAGAAAAATTTCTATGTAAAAAGGGTAAACCAAGAGATATTTGTTATATGATAACAGACAATATAAAAAAACCAAGGGCCGTTATTTTATCTAATGGTAAGGGGCTTATTTTAAAGGAAAAAATTGAACAAATAAAAGACCTTTATTATGATAAAATATTTAATTTTTATAATTCATCTGTTAATGAAGAAAAGGAGGAGATAATTAATGAAGTTCATGATAAGAGAAACTCTTATATAAGTGGATTAATAAAAAAAGCAAAGGATGAGGGATTTGATTTAAAGGCAACACCATCTGGATTTGCTTTTATTCCTATAGTAGATGGAAAAAATGTTGATGAGGAAGAATATGAATATGACCTACTTGAAGATAAGTATAAAGATGATATAAGCTTAAAGGCAGATGAATTAAAAAAAGAAGCTGAAAAAGTATTAGAGGAGCTAAAAAACATAGAAATAGAAGCCATAGAAAAACTTAAGAAGATATTAGAAAATTATATTCAAGATGAAACTTTAGAATTTAAAGAAGATTTGTATTCTACTTTTAAAGAAGAGGATACTGCTTTAGAGTGTTTTGATGAGTTATTTAACGATTTAGAAAATTCTATAATAAACAATTATTCTATGAGTTTTGAAGAGGATGAAGATAAGATTTCAGAAATATTATTAAAATATATGGTAAATATATTAGTTGATAACAGTGAAAATAACTGTCCTAAGGTTATTTTTGATGAAGATCCAACAGTTAATAATCTTTTAGGAAATATAGACTACGAAAATCATAACGGTGCATATACAACAGACGTTACACAAATTAAAGCAGGGTCATTAATTAGCGCTAATGATGGATGTATAATTTTAAGGCTTAACTCATTGTTTACTGGAGGTAATGCTTATTATTACCTGATGAAAGCATTGTTTACAGGAAAGGTTAGTTATGATTTTAATAGGACTTATTTAGAAGTCTTATCACTAAATGGATTAAATCCTGAGCCTATACCTATAAATACTAAAGTGATTTTAATAGGGGATTATGCAAGTTTTGATATTCTTTATAATCAAGATGAAAATTTTAAAAATATGTTTAAAATAAGATTAGAGTTTAATCCTTATAAAATAATAGATGATAGAATTAAAATTATTTTAGTAAATAAAATAGGGGAAATAATAAGAGAAAATAATTTAATGAATCTATCTAAAGATGGAATAAATCAAATAGGAAAGTATCTATCGAGAAAAGCTTCAGATAAAAATAAAATATATTGGGATGTTTCTGAGATTGAAAGAGTTTTGATTATGTCTGAAAGAATAGCCATTGAAAATAAGAAAAAAATAATAGATAAAGATGATGTTTGTAGTAGTATATATAAAATATCAAATATAGAAGAAGAATATCTAGAGATGTATAAAAAACATAAGATAATAGTTGATTTGAAAAATAAAAAGGTAGGTAGTGTAAACGGATTATCAGTAATAGATTTAGGCTATTTAAGTTTTGGAAAGCCTCTTAGAATATCTTGTGTGTGTACAAAAGGTTTAGGGAGAATAATAGATTCTCAAAGAGAGAGCAACTTAAGTGGAAGTATACACAATAAATCACTAAGTATATTAAAAGGATTTTTGAATAATTTTTTAAATAACTATGAAATAGCAGCAGTAGACTTTCATTTAAGCTTTGAACAGGTTTATGGAAAGGTAGAAGGGGATAGCGCATCAGTTGCAGAAATTATAGCTATGATTTCTGCTTTAAGCAAAATGCCTGTTAATCAAAATATAGCAGTTACAGGGTCTATAAATCAGTTTGGAGATATACAGCCAATAGGTGGAGTTAATGATAAAATAGAAGGATTTTTTAATATTTGTAATGCAATAGATAATTATAAAGGAAAAGGTGTTTTAATACCATATAACAATTTAGATGAACTTATATTAAATCCTAAAGTGGAAAAGGCTATAGTAGATGGGGATTTTAGTATTTACACTATGGAAAATATAAATGATGCTATGATGGTTTTATTAGGGAATGATGATATAAGTTTTGAAGATATAGCAGCTGCTATTAATAGAGAGCTTAAAAGATATAAAAACTAATAGTAAATAAAGATGGTTTGTTAAAATAGCAAATCATCTTTATTAGTAATAATTGACAACTTTACATAATATATGTTAAAATATGGAAAAAGAAGTAGATAGATAGGGGGATGCTTTATGTATGTTGAGTTTGATAAAATAGATTCTAACTTAGTTGTACATCTTATAGGAGAGTTAGATCACCATAATGCACAAGAGGTTAGACACAAAATAGATGATATAATAGATAAGGATGCAATTAAAAATCTCGTATTAGATTTTTCAAGTGTGACTTTTATGGATAGTTCAGGAATTGGAGTAGTTATAGGAAGATATAAAAGAATGAGTTCAAAAAATGGACAAATAGCTATTACATCAATTAATAATAATATAAAAAGAGTGTTTGAACTTTCAGGAATTTTTAGAATAATAAAGACTTATGATAAAATAGAAGATGCTTTAAATTTTAGTTAGTGGAGGTATTAATATGTTTCATAATAGAATGAAAATAGAATTTTTAGCTAAATCTGAAAATGAAAGCTTTGCTAGGGTTGCCGTAGCTTCTTTTATATCACAATTAGATCCAACTTTAGAAGAGATAAATGATGTTAAAACTGCTGTTTCAGAGGCTGTAACAAACTCAATAATACATGGATATGATAATGATGAAAGTGGTATAGTATCCATAGAAACAATAATAAAAAATAAAGAAATAATAATAACCATTGAGGATAATGGACAAGGAATAGAAAATATAGATGAAGCTAAAGAGCCTTTATATACATCAAAACCAGAACTTGAGCGTTCAGGAATGGGTTTTACTGTTATGGAGACATTTATGGATTCTATAGAGATATTTAGTGAAGTTGGAAAAGGAACTAAGGTGATAATGAAAAAAGCTTTCAATAGTTAAGGTGGTATGTTTTAGTGGATATAATGAAAGTAAAGAAAGAGGATTTTAATTATAACGATAACACTGAACTAATAAAGTTAGCTAAAAGTGGCAATGATGAGGCTATGAATAAACTTGTAGAAGTAAATACCCCTTTAGTTTCTTCTATATGTAAAAAGTTTATAAATAGAGGATACGAATATGAAGATATATTTCAAATAGGTTCTATGGGTCTTGTAAAGGCTATAAATAACTTTGATGCATCATTTAATGTAAAATTTTCAACCTATGCAGTTCCTATGATAATAGGTGAGATAAAGAGATTCTTAAGAGATGATGGGATGATAAAGGTTAGTAGGAATACTAAAATCTTAGCAAAAAAACTTCATTATGATAAAGAAGCTCTTACAAAGGACTTAAATAGAGAACCAACTATTGATGAATTATCAAGCTTTTCAGGTGTTAATAAAGAAGATATAGTTTTTGCTTTAGAATCTATTAATAATATGCAATATCTTTATGACACAATACATCATGATGAAGGTACACCTGTACTTTTAATAGATAAATTAAGCGAGACTTCTGATGACGATGACGATATGATAGATAAAATAGCTCTAAAAGAGGCTATAAATTCTCTAGATACAAAATCAAAACAAATAATAATGCTTAGATATTTTAAAGATAAAACTCAAATACAAGTTGCTAAAATGTTAGGAATAAGCCAAGTACAAGTTTCTAGAATAGAAAAAAAAGTTTTAATCCTTATGAGAAAATATTTAGAAGAGGAGCAAACTTAATAATGATATGATTTTTAGTTGTTTAATTTAGATAATAATTTATTATCTTTTAAACAACTTTTATTTTTTCCTAAATTTTATATTTGAATATATAAATAAAATATAGAAATACTAACTATATGGCTAAATATTATTAAGAAAAGGTGGTATAAGATGTCATATAAAAGTGATAAACAGGTAAAAAAAGATTTTGAGGTCTTATCTAACAAAATGAAGCCTAAACCAAAGGTTATTACAAACTGTGTGAGAGCTTTTATTATAGGTGGTATTATTTGTGTTATAGGTCAATTTATAATGAATTGTCTAATGAGATTTGGTGTATCAAAGGATGATGCTTCAATATGGCTTCCTATAATAATGATATTTATAGGTGCATTTTTAACAGGAATAGGTGTATATGATAAAATTGCAAATATTGCTGGTGCAGGAACAGTAGTGCCTATAACAGGATTTTCAAATTCTATAGTATCTCCTGCTATGGAGTTTAAAAAGGAAGGATTTGTAATGGGGGTAGGTGCAAAGATGTTTACAATTGCAGGACCTGTTTTAGTTTATGGTATAAGCACATCTATAGCAGTTGGAATTGTATATTATATCTTAATGATAACAGGGATTATTGGAGTGTGATTGATTATATGAATAAACTAGAAAAACGTTTAGGAAGGCAGACTGTAGTACTACGAAGTAAGCCAAGGATAATTGCAACTCATAGTATTGTAGGTAAAAAAGAAGGAGAAGGCCCTTTAAAGAAGTATTTTGATGATATATTAAAGGATGACTATAATGGAAAAAAAAGTTTTGAAAAAGCAGAAAGTAGCCTTATGATAAAGGCTATTGAAAGCGTTATAAAAAAGGGAAATCTTAAAGAAGAAGATATTGATTATCTTTTTGGAGGAGATTTATTAAACCAATTAACATCTACTAACTTTGTAGCAAGGGAATTTAATATACCTTTTTTTGGACTTTATGGTGCATGTTCTACAATGTCTGAATCTTTAGGCCTTGCAGGAATAATATTAGATGGAGGTTTTGCAAACAATGTAATAGCAACAACATCATCTCATTTTAGTGCAGCTGAAAGGCAGTTTAGATTTCCTTTGGAATATGGTGCTCAAAGAAAAGAGCAATCTCAATGGACTGTAACAGGCTCAGGAGCTATGCTACTTAGCACACATGGGGACTTTCCTTATTTAACTCATGTAACAACAGGTGTAGTTAAGGATTATGGAATAAAAGAAGGAGATAATATGGGAGCCGCCATGGCTCCAGCTGCTGTAGATACATTATATAAACATTTTGAGGATACAGGAAGGAAACCTAAAGATTATGATATTATAGCAACTGGTGATTTGGGGAAATTAGGTAAGGATTTAACACAGACCCTTCTTCTAGATTATGGATATGATATAAGCAGTGTATATACAGATTGTGGGTTAGAAATTTTTGATAATGAAAGTCAAGATACTAAATCTGGAGGTAGTGGTTGTGGGTGCTCAGCAGTTGTAACTTGTGGATATTTTTATAAAGAGTTAATGGCAAGAAAACTTAAAAGAATGTTATTAGTTTCAACAGGTGCTTTAATGAGTCCAACATCATCACTTCAAGGAGAGAGTATTCCTGGGATTGCTCATGCTGTAACAATAGAGTATATGTAAAAAATAAATATAACTTAGGAGGAATTAAAAGTGGGAAGCTATATAGGTGCCTTTTTAGTAGGTGGAATAATATGCGTAATAGCTCAAGTGCTTATGGATACAACAAAACTTACACCAGCAAAAATTCTTGTAGCATTTATAACAATAGGGACTATTTTAGGAGCTCTAGGGATTTATGAAAAAATAGTTCAAATAGGAGGAGCTGGGGCTACTGTTCCACTTCCGGGATTTGGATATTCGCTTTCTAAAGCTGTAAAAAAGGAAGTTATAGAACATGGTATATTAGGTGCTTTTACAGGAGGAATAAAGGGAGCCGCAGGAGGAATTGCAGCTGCTGTATTTTTTGGGTACATAATGGCAGTTATTTTCAACCCTAAACCTAAAAGTTAAGGAATAAAATAAGAGCTTATGGATAGAATTACAGGCGGAGGTGAGCCTTTGCTATATTTAAAAAATACACCAAAGCTTTTAATTAAAAGACCTTTAATATTTATAGTAATATCAGTAATAATAGGAAATTTAACATATTTAATTACTAATAGGAGTTTAATAGGTGTAATAATCTTTATTACATCTATTATTTTTTTTAGTTTTATTCTTTTAGATAAGAATTTTTTTATCATATTAGCAGGATTCTTTTTATTGTCTTTATTGTCTTCTTTATTTTATTATTCAATTAATGAGAATAAAAATAGTATTTATACTGTAAAAATTCATACAGTACAAAATAGTAAGATAGTAGGTATATTTAGAGGAAGAAGAGTTTATGTAAATAATTTATCAAAGGGTATAAAAACAGGAAGTATAGTAACATTTAAAGGAAAGTTTAAAAAGAATTTAGATATTGAAAATGGAATAGTAGGATATATGTTCATAAAAAGTGAAATAGCAAGTAAGAAAAGATATAATTATTATATAGATAGATTAAGTGAAAAATATTTTGAGAAGATACAGAGTATTTTAGGGGAAAGCAAAAGTGCACTCATTACTGCTTTAGTTTTTGGAAATAAAAATTTCTTATCTTACAGTCAGAAAAATAATTTATCTAATTTAGGTGTTATACACCTTATATGTATATCAGGTCTTCATGTATCTTTATTATTTATGTATATAAATAAAATATTAAATAGCAAGGTATCCATTTTTATATGCGGAATTTATATAATTATGATAGGATGCCCTATATCTGCAGTTAGAGCATTTATTATGACATTTTTAATGGTGGCATCTAAAAAGAATTTTAAAACCTATGATTCAGTTAGTGCTCTTTGCCTAGCAGCTATAGTATTAATTTTTTATAAGCCTTATACTCTTTATGAAAGTGGATTTATTTTATCTTTCCTAGCTACTTTAGGTATAATACTATTCCATAAAAGTTTTTCTAAAGCATTCTATATTTTCCCAAGTTATATAAGTAGTTCTTTATCTATAACTTTAGCAGCACAAGGATTTATTTATCCTTATATGGTTTTAAAGTTTAATACTTTTTCAATGAATTTTTTATTTGGAGGATTTCTTTTAACACCTATTATTAGTTTAATGCTACCTTTAGGATTCTTAACAATAGTATTTTTATTTAGTATAAAAATATTAAATGTAATATGTATTTTAATAAATATTTTGTTTTTAGTTTTAAATGGTATGCTAATATTTTTAAATAAAATAGCGTTAGAAAGTGTATTTATTCATAATTTTTACGGTGTTTTTTATTTAGTTATATTTTTTTGTATGTATATGTCTTATAAGGGATTTGAAAGATTTAATATAATAGTTTATTCAATGTATCCCTTAATAATTTTATTTTTCCTTTATACTCAAAGAACTATGCTATAATATGTTTTAGAAATTATAGAACTCTTTATAAATATGGCTAAAAGTAAATCTGTAAAGAGAGGAGGACATACTATAGCTATGATAGATTTAAATATGTTAAATAAAGATATTCAAAACAAAAAAGAAAGCAACTGTTATATACTATGTGGATTAGATGAGATGCTTATGAAAGATACTATAGAAAAGCTTAGTAAGCATTTTGTAGATGAAGGTTTAGAAGGGTTAAATGTAAGTAAATTTTACGGAGATAATTTAAATGTAGAAAAGTTAAAGGATGCTTTTGAAACATTCCCTTTTATGGGGGAAAGAAGAGTTGTTATAATATATAGAATTCCTTTTTTAAATGAAAAATTAGATAATGATAATAAAAGAATATATGATAATGTTAAGGATTATCTAAAAGACACTCCAAGACAATGTGTAATATTAGGTTATATTCTTTTAAAGGATAAAAGGGATAGAGTTACTAAATTAAAAAAACTTATGGCTTTAGATAAGAGCATAACAATTGTAAATGTAGAAAAGTTAAAGGGAGCTACTCTTTATAATAAAGTTAATGATATGTTTACATCAAAGGGAGTAAAAATTGGACGTATACAGCTTAGATATTTCTGCGATATGGTAGAAAATAACATGGATATTATAGATAGAGAAATAGATAAGCTTATAAATTATACAGTGGGAAGGGAAATAACAAAGGAAGATATAGAAGTTTTACTTCCAAGAAAAAATGAGGAAGATATTTTTGATTTAGTAGAATTTATTTCAATAAAAAAAGCTGATAGAGCTATAGACCTTATGAATGATTTAATAAATAAAGGGGAGAATCCTTTTAATATTTTAAGTCAAATAAGAGAGCAATTTCAAAAGCTTTATAGAGTGAGGATTAGGATTTCAAAAGGATATAAGATAGAAGATCTAAGAGAAGAATTTTTAAATATTAATAGAGTTAATCTTCCGGATTTTGTAATAGAAAAACTTATAACTCAAAGTAAGAAGTTTAGTGAGAAACAATTAGGAAGATGTATAAAACTTTGCTCACAAACAGAAAGAGTTTTAAAAAGCACTAAAGTGAACCCTAAAAATGAGATGGAACTTATGATAATAAAAACAGTTATATAAAAAGAAAGGGTGCTAGATATGTTCTAGCACCTCATAATTAAGCCATTTTGTTTAACTTTGCAGCTAATCTAGATTTTTTTCTAGCAGCCATGTTTTTTTTTATTAAACATATAGAAACATAAATATCTAAAGTTCTAGCAGCAACTGATAAAGCAGCTGTAGCTTCTTCCTTAGTAGTAGCAGTTTCGAATTTTTTTATAGCTGTCTTTAAAGCAGACTTAATCATTTTATTTCTTAAAGTCTTAGTTTCAGTAACTTTTATTCTTTTCTTTGCTGATTTAATATTTGCCATTTTATTTCACCCCCTTCAACTTTTATAGCGTATCTGCAGTTTTTGGGGAATCTGCGTACGAGTTCATATTTAACAAAGGTTATTATAACATCATAAAAATATAAGTTCAAGTACTTTTTAATTGTTAATAGACATAATTAATAATATTTAGGAGAAACTAAAGCTATATTAATATCATTTACAATAGAAAGGAAAAGACTATGTTTAATGCAAGAACAGATTTAGCTTTAGAAACTCGTGAAATATATAAGTCAGAGTTTGGTAAGGAGGTTGATGGTCTTTTAGTTGAAGAGAGAGAAGAAGATGATATAAAAATTACAACTGTTGATATAGTAGATGAAAAAGGCGCAGAAATAATGAAAAAGCCAATGGGAAGATATATAACATTAGAGATGCCAGAATACACCCATTATGATGGTGATATAAAGGATGACGTAGCCCACGTTTTAAGCAATGTTCTTTCAAAAATTATAAATATATCAGAAGATAAGTTAGCATTAGTAGTTGGTCTTGGAAATTGGAATGTAACTCCTGATGCTTTAGGGCCTGATGTTGTTGAAAAGATTATGATAACAAGGCATTTAAAAAAGGTAATGCCAGAAAAAATAGATGATTCTGTAAGACCAGTTTGCGCTATTGCCCCTGGTGTCTTAGGTATTACCGGTATAGAAACTGGAGAGATAGTAAAATCATTAGTGGATAGGATAAAACCTGATATTGTAATTTGTATAGATGCTTTAGCCTCTAGAAAATTAGAAAGAGTTGCAAGAACAATTCAGATAAGTAATACTGGAATATCACCAGGGGCTGGAGTTGGAAATAATAGAATAGAGATAAATAAGAGTTTTTTAGGAGTACCAGTTATAGCAATCGGGGTTCCAACAGTTGTAGATGCTGCAACAATTGCAAATGATTCTATGGATTTAGTTTTAGATGAAATGATTAATCAGTCAACAAAAGGTGGAGATTTTTATAAGATGTTAAAATCTATTGATAGAAATGAAAGGAACGCTATTATAAAAAGTCTTTTAAAACCACATATTGGAGATTTTATGGTAACTCCAAAGGATGTGGATGATGTAATAGATTCAGTGTCAAAGATAATATCAGATGGAATAAATTTAGCACTTCAACCTAATTTAAATATGGAAGATATAAATAAATTTTTAAATTAGGTAACATAATATTTCTTTCCCCTACATATAAATTAAAATATGAGGGGGCTGATAATGTGCAGGTAAAGGTTAAAAGAAAAATTCCTGTAGGCATAGGGATTTTCCTAGTGTTTTTAATAATATTTATGTTTAGATTTATACAAGTAACACTTGAAAAAAATGTAATAGGAAATTTATCTTATGTTCAATTATTGAATAAAGGAATGCCACTAATTGAAGCTACATATTACGATAAAGATGCTTACGTTGAGAGCAATGTAACTTTAAAAACTTTAGCTTTAGAAGCTTTAAATATAAAATCTTTTGATCCTATAGATATAGTTTTAAATGAGGTTCCTTATTTTAATGCATTAAGTAAAATTTCAACTATAGAAAAACCAGGGTATGTTGGTAACATATCAGATGTGGTTTCTTTTAATTTGAGTCAAGAAAGTATAGATATAGCTAAAGAGACTAATGATATAAGCACAGAAGTTTCAGATGGGGTTTATGATTCAAGTTTAAAGAAAGAATTAGATCAATCAGTTCCAGAAGTTTTAATATACCATACACATACAGCTGAAGGATATTCAATTAATGATACCACAGATGAGTCTTCAAATGTTGTAGGAGTTGGAGCAACTCTAGCAAAAGAGCTTGAAGAAAATTACGGAATATCAGTTATACATGATAAGACTATGCATTCGATCTCTTATAATGATAGCTATAAAAGATCTAGAGAAACTGTTCAGGCTTACTTATCTAAATATGGGGATTTTAAGCTTATAATAGATCTTCATAGAGATGCGGTTTCAGAATCTAGTAAATCAGCTGTTACAGCTAATATAAATGGTGAAGATTTAGCAAAGTTTATGTTTGTAGTTACAAAAAATAATCCAAATTATAATGCATCAGTGAGTCTTGCAACTAGCTTAGCAGAAAAGTGCGAAGAATTATTTCCAGGGCTTTGGAGAGGAAAATTATTAAGTTATAATAGAGGTAGTAATTATTTTAATCAAGATTTAAGTGCTAATTCCCTTTTAGTTGAGATTGGAGCTAATTGTAATACGCCTATGGAGGCTAATAATACAGCTAAATATCTTGCAAGACTTATAGCTGAAGAACTTAATAGGTAATATATAATTATTTTTGTATAAATATAATTATTTTGAACATCCTTATAGATATATAATCTAGGGGGTGTTTTTTTTGAAAAAAATACTAAGAATCATACCAGTTTTATTGTTTGTAATAATACTTTTATGGGGATTTATTAATATAAATATTCAAAATACTAAGATTTTTAATAGTAAATACATAGAGGCTATGACTTCAAGAAAAATAGATAGTGAAAGGCTAGAGGAAAATACAGGTATAGACTTTACTAATTTTAATAAAGATGAGAGTATAATTAAAATATATAATGAAGAGAATAATTTAAAACTAGTATTTAGAAATAAAATTATTGATTTAAATAATGATCCATTAGGTAGAATGGTAGTAATAATAGTAAATTCTATGAATAGCGCATTAAAATATATAAATAATATAATAGAAAATCTCATATAGCATAGATTTTATATTAAATTATTTAATAGCAATTTTGCTTTAAACTGTGATATAATCTAATTTGACTTATTTTACATGGGGGTGAATTCTGCTTTAATGCTTTAAATTAAGATTTAGAAAGCAGGTTGAAATATGGATAAAAAAAAGTATATAAGAAATTTTTCAATAGTAGCACATATAGATCACGGTAAATCGACATTAGCAGATAGACTGCTAGAGAAAACAGGAACGTTAACAGAGAGAGAAATGGAACAGCAGGTTCTAGATACTATGGAACTTGAAAAAGAAAGAGGAATAACAATAAAGTCTCAAGCAGCAAGACTTATATATAAGAGAGAAAATGGAGAAGAATATATTTTAAATCTTATAGATACTCCAGGGCATGTAGACTTTACTTATGAGGTTTCAAGAAGTTTAGCAGCTTGTGAAGGGGCAGTACTTGTTGTAGATGCAACTCAAGGAATACAAGCACAAACTTTAGCAAACTGTTATCTAGCACTAGACAATGATTTAGAAATAGTTCCAGTTATAAATAAAATAGACTTACCTAGTGCAAGACCAGATGAAATAAAACAAGAAATTGAAGATGTTATAGGAATTGAAGCTGAAAATGCACCTTTAATATCTGCAAAGACAGGTCTTAATATAGAGGATGTACTAGAAACAATTGTACAAAATGTACCAAGTCCTGAAGGAGATGAAGAAGCACCTTTAAAAGCTTTAATATTTGACTCTTATTATGATAGCTATAAAGGTGTAGTTTGTTATGTTAGACTTAAAGATGGAAAAATAAAACCTGGCACTAAGATTAAATTTATGTCTACAGGTAAGGTTTATGAAATAACAGAAGTCGGAGTATTTACTCCAGCCTTAATGCCAATAAAAGAATTAAGTGCAGGAGAAGTTGGTTATATAACAGCTTCTATTAAAAATGTTAGAGATGCAAGAGTTGGAGATACTGTAACTTATGCAGATAATCCAACAAAGGAAGCACTTCCAGGATATAAACCAGCAATACCTATGGTTTATTCAGGTATATATCCAGTAGATGGAGCAAAATATGAGGAACTTAAAGAAGCATTAGAAAAGCTACAAATAAATGATGCAGCACTTGCCTTTGAACCTGAAACATCTGTTGCATTAGGTTTTGGATTTAGATGTGGTTTCCTAGGACTTCTTCATATGGAAATAATACAAGAAAGAATAGAAAGAGAATTTAATTTAGATATTATAACAACAGCACCATCTGTTATATATAAGGTAATAAAAACAAATGGAGAGAAGATAGAACTTACAAATCCAACTAATTTACCTTCAATGACTGAGGTAGATTATATGGAAGAACCAGTTGTTAAAGCATCTATAATATCACCTACTGAATACACTGGTGCTATTATGGAACTTTGCCAAGATAGAAGAGGAAGATATATTGATATGCAATATATTGAAGAAACAAGAGTTGTTATAAATTATGATATTCCTCTAAATGAAATAGTTTATGATTTCTTTGATACTTTAAAATCAAAAACTAGAGGTTATGCATCACTAGATTATGAGCTTAAAGGATATGAACAATCTAAACTTGTTAAGCTTGAAATTCTTTTAAATGGAGATAATGTAGATGCTTTATCTATGATAGTTCCAGAATCAAAAGCTTATCAAAGAGGTAGAGGAATAGCTGAAAAACTTAAAGAAATTATTCCAAGACACATGTTTGAAGTTCCAATTCAAGCAGCAGTAGGTTCTAAAATAATTGCTAGAGAAACTGTAAAGGCCATGAGAAAAGATGTATTAGCTAAATGTTATGGTGGAGATATATCAAGAAAGAAGAAACTTCTTGAGAAACAAAAAGAAGGTAAAAAGAAGATGAGACAGTTAGGTTCTGTTGAAGTTCCACAAGAAGCATTTATGGCAGTTTTAAAAGTGGATTAAAACTACAATCTTAATATTTATAAAAGCTGTATTTATTGATTATTTCAATAAATATGGCTTTTATTTTAAAATATAAATAAAAATAAAATTTGGAGGTAAGAATGAAACATTTAGGACTTTATGTGCATATACCATTTTGTAAGCAAAAGTGTTATTACTGTGACTTTGCATCATTTCCAGGAAAGGAGGGTTTACAAAAAGATTATATAAAAGCTTTATGTAAAGAGATTAGAGAAGCCTTTAAAACATTAGATGCATATATTATTGATAGTATATTTATAGGTGGCGGTACACCAAGTATTTTAGATACATGTAATATGGAAGTTTTATTTACTGAGATAAATAATTTAAATAAGAGTAAAGATGTAGAGTATTCCATAGAGTGTAATCCAGGGAGCTTAAATGAAGAGAAGCTTAAAATTATGAAAAAGTTTGGAATAAATAGAATAAGTATAGGGCTTCAAGCAGTTCAAAACGAACTTTTAAAATCTATAGGAAGAATACATGATTTTGAGAATTTTAAGAGTAACTTTAATTTAGCTAGAAAATATGGTTTTAATAATATAAATGTGGATTTGATTTTTGCTCTTCCAAACCAAAGTTTAAATGATTGGAAAGAAACTTTAAAAACTATTTGCAAAATGAAACCAGAACATATATCAGCTTATAGTTTAATTATAGAAGAAGGAACAGCTTTTTATAAACTTTATGAAAAGGGAAAGATAAATTTACCTAAAGAAGATTTAGAGAGGGAGATGTATAACATAGGAAAGAAGCTTTTAAAAGAAAATGGATATAATCAATATGAGATATCAAATTATTGCCTAGAAGGAAAAGAGTGTAGACACAACTTAAAGTATTGGGATATGAAAGAGTGGATAGGAGTTGGAAGCAATAGTTCTTCATATATAGATAATAAAAGGATAAAAAATATATCAGATGTAAAAACATATATAGATACAATAAATAATGATAAAGTGCCTTATGAAGAAGTAATAGAAAATACGGAAAAAGATAATATAGAAGAGTTTATGTTTATGGGGCTTAGAAAAACAGAAGGAATAGATGAAAAAGAGTTCTTTTTAAGATTTCATAAAATGCTGGATGAAATATACAAAGATGTTATTAAAAAATATGAAAAACAAGAATTATTAGTTAAGGATAAGGGAAAATTATATTTAACTGAGAAAGGAATAGAAGTATCTAATATTATAATGGCTGATTTTCTTCTTTAGGTATTATAAAGGTGTTTAATATATTTTAAGGATTTTTTTATGAAATATACAAAATATAAATTAATTTAAAAATAAAATGAAATATTGAGAAAAACTGAGAAAAACTTTGAAAATAATAAATAATAAAAAATAAATTATTATTTTAGAGTTAAACAGTAAAATTTAATAGTTTTAGATATTGACAAAAAATTAAAAAAGCGATATATTAAAAACGTAGTCGTTAGCACTCGATACTAATGAGTGCTAATAAAAGAGGTGAGACTAGTGATAGATGAAAGGAAATTAAAAATTTTACAGGCTATAGTTAATGATTATATAAGTACAGGAGAGCCTGTTGGTTCAAGGACTATCGCTAAAAAACATGACCTTGGTATAAGTTCAGCAACCATAAGAAATGAAATGGCTGATTTAGAGGATATGGGATTTTTAGAACAACCTCATAGTTCATCAGGTAGGATACCATCAAGTAAGGGCTACAGACTTTATGTGGATAGGATAATGGAGTATGAAAAGCTTAGTTTAGATGAAGAATCTATGATAAAGAAAGCCATCATAGATGGGGCACTTTATGAAGTAGATAAAGTCCTAAAGCAAGCAGGTACGCTTTTATCAGAGTTAACCAATCTTACATGTTTAGTTACACCACCTTCTATGCAAAAAAGTTATATTAAATCAATACAGCTTGTACCAATAGAGGGAAACAGTATAATATGTGTATTATTAACTGATAGTGGAGTAATAAAGAATAATGTAATTAAAGTAAATGAAGTACCAAGTTTAGAAACATTAAACTATATAAGTCATGTATTAAATGACAGATTAAAGAATCTTACAATAGAGCAAATTAATCTTCAAGTTATAAATGATTTAAGAAATGACTTAGTTGGTTATGAAAATATATTTAATGCTTTAATTCCTACTTTATATGAAAGCTTAAAGGATGATGAATCTTCTAAAGTGTTTATGGAAGGAACAACTAATATATTGAACTATCCAGAATATAGTGATATAGAAAAAGCAAAAAAAATATTGTCGTTGCTTTATGATAAGGACTCAGTAGAGAAACTTATGGACAGTAATGAGAATATAACTATAAAAATAGGCGATGAGAATTTTATCCCAGAAGCTAAGGAGTGTTCAGTTATTTCAGCTTCCTATTACTTAGACAATAAGCCAATTGGTTCAATTGCATTAATAGGCCCAAGAAGAATTAATTATTCAAAGGTAATAAGCATTATGACTGGGGTTATGAAAAAACTAAATGATGCCTTAGAACAGAGATAATTTTTATAAGCATAGAGTTAAGTGAGGTGTATGTTCAAGCAATGGATAATATTAATGAAAATAATGAGGAAATTGTTAATGAAGAAGTAGAAAAAGATATCCAAGATTCTGAAACTCTAAACTGTGAGGAATCTACTACAGATGAAAACACAGAAAAAGTTGAAGAAGGTAAAGTCTTTGATTTAGATGAATTTAAAAGACTAAAGGATGAAAATATGGCTTTTAAAAATAAAAATAAAAAATTAGAAAATGAATTAGAAGCATTAAAAGATAGACTACTTAGAATGTCCTCAGAGTATGAAAATTATAGAAGAAGAACTGAAAAAGAAAAAGAAGCTATCTACACAAATGCTTGTGAAGATATATTAAAGAAGATGCTTCCAGTTTTAGATAATCTTGAAAGAGCAGCTGTAGTTGAAGGAAATTTAGAAGATATTAAAAAAGGTATAGATATGACTATTAGACAATTTGTAGATGCCTTAGAAAAATTAGATGTTGAAGAAATTGATGCAACAGGTGAATTTGATCCAAATCTTCACCAAGCAGTAATGCATAGTCAAGATGAAAATTATGAAGCAAATCAAGTAGCTGAAGTATTTCAAAAGGGATATAAAAGAGGCGAAAAAGTTATAAGACATACCATGGTTAGAGTAGTAAATTAAAAATAGATTAATAAAATAAATGATTTTATATATTATAGGAGGAAAAAGAATATGGCTAAAATAATAGGAATAGATTTAGGAACAACAAATTCATGTGTAGCTGTTATGGAAGGTGGAGAACCAGTAGTTATAACTAACTCAGAAGGTGCTAGAACTACTCCTTCAGTAGTATCTTTCCAAGCAAGTGGAGAAAGACTTGTAGGTCAAGTTGCTAAAAGACAAGCGATAACAAATCCTGATAAAACTATAATCTCAATAAAAAGAGAAATGGGAACAGACCACAAGGTTACAATAGATGGAAAAGATTATACACCACAAGAAATATCAGCAATGATACTTCAAAAGCTAAAAGCAGATGCTGAGGGATATTTAGGAGAATCAGTAAATCAAGCAGTTATAACAGTTCCAGCTTACTTTAATGATGCTGAAAGACAAGCAACTAAAGATGCCGGTAAAATAGCAGGTTTAGAAGTTTTAAGAATAATAAATGAGCCAACAGCTGCAGCTTTAGCTTATGGTATAGATAAAATGGAAGATGCTCACAAAGTATTAGTATATGACCTAGGTGGTGGTACATTTGATGTATCTATCTTAGACTTAGGAGATGGAGTATTTGAAGTTGTATCAACAAACGGTGATGCTAGACTTGGTGGAGATGATTTTGACCAAAGAATAATTGATTATATAGCACAAGATTTTAAAGGACAATATGGAGTTGATTTAAAACAAGATAAAATGGCTCTTCAAAGATTAAAAGAAGCTGCTGAAAAAGCTAAAATCGAATTATCATCATCAACTCAAACAATAATAAACTTACCATTTATAACAGCTGATGCTACAGGTCCAAAACACATTGATATGACTTTAACTAGAGCTAAATTTAATGAATTAACTAGTGACTTAGTAGAAAAAACTATAACAATCATGAAAGAAGCATTAAAAACAGGAAATGTTTCAATGAATGATGTAGATAAAATACTTTTAGTTGGTGGTTCAACTAGAATACCAGCTGTTCAAGAAGCAGTTAAAAACTTTACAGGAAAAGAACCTTCAAAGGGAGTTAACCCAGATGAATGTGTTGCTATGGGTGCTGCAATACAAGCTGGAGTATTAACTGGAGAAGTTAAAGATGTATTATTACTAGATGTAACTCCATTGACACTTGGAATTGAAACTTTAGGTGGAATTGCAACTCCTCTTATAGAAAGAAATACAACAATTCCAACAAGAAAGAGTCAAATATTCTCAACAGCCGCAGATGGTCAAACATCAGTTGAAATTCACGTAGTTCAAGGTGAAAGACAAATGGCAGCAGATAATAAAACTTTAGGTAGATTTACTCTATCTGGAATTGCTCCGGCTCCAAGAGGAATCCCTCAAATCGAAGTATCATTTGATATAGATGCTAATGGTTTAGTTAAGGTTTCAGCAGTAGACAAAGGAACTGGTAAAGAAGCAAATATTACAATAACAGCTTCAACAAATCTTTCAGATGATGAAATAGATAAGGCTGTACACGAAGCAGAAAAATATGCTGAAGAAGATAAAAAGAGAAAAGAATCAATAGAAGTTAAAAATACAGCAGAACAAACTGTTTACCAAACTGAAAAAACTTTACAAGAACTTGGAGATAAAGTTTCAGCAGAAGATAAACAAAACATCGAAGGAAAAGTTAATGCTCTTAAAGAAGTTAAAGACGGAACTGATATAGAAGCTATAAAGAAAGCTATGGATGATTTAAATCAAGCATTCTATGCTGTATCATCTAAAATGTATCAACAAAATGGTGAAGCAGAAGGCCAAGGATTCGATCCAAATAATATGGGTGGAGCAGGACAAGAACAACAAGCTCCTCACGATGACAATGTTGTAGATGCTGACTTCGAAGTTCAAGATGACAAATAATTTATCTAGGAAAAGTATAAAATCTTTGATAAAATAGAAGTAATTTAAAAGGGGAGGCAGATTTAGTCTTCCCTTTTATTAGAGTTAGGATATTTAAAAATAGGTGGTGTAGAAACTGTGGAGAAAAAAGATTATTATGAGGTACTAGGTCTTCAAAAAGGTGCTTCAGATGATGAGATAAAAAGAGCTTTTAGAAAATTAGCTTTAAAATATCATCCAGATAGAAATCCAGATAATAAAGAAGCAGAAGAAAGATTCAAAGAATTAAATGAGGCTTATCAAGTTTTAAGTGATCCAGAGAAAAAATCTAGATATGACCAATTTGGTCATGCTGGAGTTGATGGTCAAGGCTTTGGTGGAGGTCAAGGTGGCTTTAGTGGTGGCTTTGATTTCTCTGAAATGGGAGGCTTTGGTGATATATTTGAAAGTTTCTTTGGAGGAGGTTTTGGAGGTGGCTCTTCTGCAAGAAGAAAAAATGCACCTCAAAGAGGTTCAGATTTAGAATATAGTTTAACTATATCTTTTGAAGAAGCAATGTCTGGTGTTGAAAAAGAAATTTCAATATCAAGAAATGAAAAGTGTGAGACTTGTAGTGGAACAGGTGCAAAGAGTGGTACATCCCCAAAAACATGTTCAAAATGTGGTGGAACAGGTCAAATAAGAGTTCAAAGACAAACTCCTTTAGGAAGTTTTGTATCTAATACAACTTGTGATGCTTGTGGAGGAAAAGGACAAATAATAGAAAGTCCATGCCCAGATTGTAAAGGTAAAGGAAGAGTTAGAAAGCATAGAAAAATTAATGTTAAAATACCAGCAGGAGTTGATACAGGAAATGTATTACCTTTAAGAGGTCAAGGAGAAGATGGTGTAAATGGCGGACCAGCTGGAGATTTATATATCAGAATAAATGTTCAACCGTCTAGAACATTTAAGAGAAGTGGTACAGATATATACTATGACTATAAGATATCAATAGGAAAAGCAACTTTAGGAGAGGAAATAGTAGTTCCAACTATTGATGGAAATGTTAAGTATAAAGTTCCAGCAGGAACTCAACCAGGTACAAGATTTAGATTAAAAGGAAAAGGTGTTCCAAAGGTTAACTCTCAAGGTAGAGGAGATCAATATGTTAATATAATTGTTGAAGTACCTAAAAACTTAAACAAAGAACAAGAAGCAGCTTTAAAAGCATTTATGGCAACAATGGGAGAGGCAGAAGTAGAACACCATGAAGAAAAGAGTGGATTAAAATCATTCTTTAAGAAAAAATAAATATTTTTTTAATTAAGGGTTATATCAACTTTAAGATAAAGCCCTTAATTTTTTTATATTTAATTTTATAGGGAGTTATTAAGTTTAAAAATGTGTAAGAATTACATTATTCTATAAAGAATTTGTATATTTCAAAGATAGAAAAATATTATTTACTATTATATAAAAACTAATACCTTATTTTAAACAATGTTGATTTTAAAGAGAATTAAAAATAACTAGGTTTTATGCTTATAAAATCATAAAGAGGACAATAATCTAGACAGATATAATTATGCAGTGTAAAATATATTATTAGTCAAAATAGAAACTAGGAAGGATTGATGAACAATGGAAGGAACTTGGATTGAGGTTACTGTAATAACTAAAAGTGAAGCACTAGAGCCTATATCAGGAATATTTTATAGCTTAGATTGTAAAGGCGTTGCAATAGAGGACCCAAATGATATATTAACTAGAGAACAAGGACCATTAACTTGGGATTTTGCAGATATAAATATATTAGAACATAAAGGAAAAGTTGCTTGTGTAAAAGGATATTTTGCAGAAGAAGATAATATAGATGAAGTATTAAACTATATAAATGAAAAAGTTACAGAACTTAAAGAAGCAGGAATAGATGTTGGAGAAGGTACAGTTACTGCTAATAAAATGTTTGAAGAAGATTGGGCTAATAATTGGAAAAAATATTACAAACCAATACATATAGGAGAGCATATAGTTATAAAACCTATATGGGAAGATTATGTAGCTAAAGATGGAGAAATGGTTGTAGAACTTGACCCTGGAATGGCTTTTGGAACAGGAGATCATGAAACTACAAGTATGTGCATTAAAGCATTAGACAAATATATAGAAAAAGATACAACAGTTTTTGATATAGGAACAGGTTCTGGGATACTTGCAATAGTTGCATCAAAACTTGGTGCTAAGAAGGTAGTTGGAGTTGATTTAGACCCAGTTGCAGTAGATTCTGCTAAAGAAAATATAAGTTTTAACAATTTAGACAATATAGAAGTTTTATATGGAAATTTAGTTGAAGTAGTAGAAGGAAAAGCTGATATTGTTGTTGCAAATATTATAGCTGAAATAATTTGTGTTTTAATAGATGATGCTAAAAAGGTTTTAAATAGAGGTGGAGTATTTATAACATCTGGAATAATTCACGATAGACGTCAAATGGTTATAGATGCTCTAGAAAAAGAAGATTTTGAAATAATAGAAGTTAATAAAGATGGTGAATGGAACTGCATCGTTGCTAGATTAAAATAATTTATTTTAAGAGGAGATTTATATGCATAAATTTTTTACACCTATGGAGCTTTTTACAGATACTCATGCAACTATAATTGGGGAAGATGTAAAACATATATATAGAGTTTTAAGAGTTACTCAAGGAGAAAAGGTTGTTGTAAATAATTTAAATGGCGAAGAATTTTTAGGTGAAGTAGAGGATGTAAATAAGCAAGAAGTTTCAATAAAAATTTTAGAAAAGCTAGATATAAACAATGAAAGTAACTTAAATATAACTTTATTTCAAGGTCTTCCTAAGGCTTCAAAAATGGATTTAATAGTTCAAAAGTGTGTAGAACTTGGAATAAATAAGATAGTTCCAACAATAACTCATAGAGTTGACATAAAGCTTAAAGGTGAATTTAAAAAATTAGATAGATTAAATAAAATTGCACAAGAAGCTTCTAAGCAAAGTAAAAGAACTATAATTCCAACAGTTGAAAATCCTATAGAGTTTACTAATGCAATAAAATCTATGGAAGACTTAGATTTAATAGTTGTACCTTATGAAAATGCTACAGGCTTTGGAATTAAGTCTATGACAAAAGCATTGGATTTATCAAAGGTTAAAAATATAGGAATAATGGTAGGGCCAGAAGGTGGCTTTGAAGAAGAAGAGATAGAAATACTAAAATCAAAAGGAGCAAATATTGTAACGCTAGGGCCAAGGATACTTAGAACAGAGACAGCAGGGTTTACATGCATAGCTATATTACAATATGAGCTTGGAGATGTAGGAGGAAAAGTTTGATGAAAGTTGCATTTTCTACATTAGGCTGTAGAGTGAACACTTATGAATCAGAAGCTATGGCTGAAAAGTTTGTTAGAGAAGGCTATGAAATTGTAGATTTTAGCGAAAAAGCAGATGTTTATGTAATAAACACATGTAGTGTTACTAATATGGGAGATAAGAAATCTAGACAAATAATAGGAAAGGCTAGAAGATTAAATGAAGAAGCTGTAATTGCAGCTGTTGGTTGTTACTCCCAAATAGCACCAAATGAAGTAAGTAATATTGAAGGTGTTGATGTAGTCTTAGGAACAAGAAATAAAGGTGACATAGTATATTATGTAAACAAAGCTCGTGATGAGCAAAAACAACAAATTCAAGTTGGAGAAGTTTTAAAAAATAAAGAGTTTGAAGATTTAAGTATAGAAGAATATCAAGATAAAACAAGAGCATTTTTAAAGATACAAGATGGATGTAATAGATTCTGTGCATACTGTTTAATACCATACACTAGAGGTGCTGTTTGCTCTAAAGACTTTAATAAAGTTATAGAAGAGGTTAAAAGCTTAGCTAGTCATGGATTTAAAGAGATTATATTATCCGGAATTCATACAGCATCTTATGGTGTAGATTTAGAAGGAAATGTATCAGTTATTGATATTTTAGAAGCTATAGAAGAGATAGATGGAATAGAGAGAGTTGGAATAGGTTCAATAGATCCAACATTCTTTACTGAAGATGTAGTTAAAAGAATAGTATCTCTTAAAAAGCTATGTCCACAATTTCATTTATCTCTTCAAAGTGGATGCGATGAAACTTTAAAAAGAATGAACAGAAGATATACTTCAAAAGAGTATGAAGATATAGTAAATCTTTTAAGAGATAAAATAGAGAATGTATCTATAACTACAGATGTAATTGTTGGATTCCCAGGGGAGACTGATGAGGAATTTAATGAGACCTTTGAATTTTTAAAGAGAGTAAAGCTTACAAAGACTCATATATTTAAATATAGTCAAAGAACAGGAACAAAAGCTTACTCTATGGAAAATCAAATAGATGGAACTGTAAAAGATAAGAGAAGTAAAATCTTAATAGAACTTAATAAGGTAAATGAAGAAAACTTTACTAAATCTTATATAGGAAAAACTTTAGATGTTTTATTTGAAGAGGAGTATTCTAAAGAACAAGGCTATTACGTAGGATACACTAAAAATTATATAAGAGTTATAGCTAAGGCAAACTGTGATATATCAGGAAAAATATTAAATGTTAAAATTGATGATGTACAAGGTGAAATAGCTAAGGGAACTTTAGAAATTTAATAAAAGTTTATTTTATATTAGTAATTTTTAGTTATTGAGTTATAATAAATATGTAAATATTAATATATTTATTAAATAAATTATAGTAGGGGGTGGAAAAATGAGTGATTGTATTTTTTGTAAAATAATAAAGGGTGAAATACCAAGCAAAAAAATATATGAAGATGATAAAGTATTAGCTTTTTATGATATAAGTCCTGAAGCTCCAGTACACTTTCTAGTAATTCCAAAAGAACATATAGAAAGTGCAAATGCTATTTCAGAAGAAAATAGTAAAATAGTTGCACATATTTTCTGTGTCATTAATAAGATAGTAAAGGAATTAAATGTAGATGAAACAGGCTACAGAATAGTTAACAACTGTGGAGTACATGGCGGTCAAACAGTAAATCATATGCATTTTCATGTTTTAGGTGGAAGAGATTTAAAATGGCCACCAGGCTAAATACTAAGCTAAATTTAGTATAAAAATTTAAATAATATAAGTTAAAGTTATTGACATGTTTAAAAAGAATATTGTATAATATAGCGTGTGTTATTTAGACCCACAGCTGTGAATTAAAATAATAATTTACGCTAGCGGAGGGAGGGATAAAGAATGTCAGAAATCAGAGTAAGAGAAAATGAATCATTAGAACAAGCATTAAGAAGATTTAAAAGACAATGCGCAAGAGCTGGAGTTCTTTCAGAAGTAAGAAAAAGAGAACACTATGAAAAGCCAAGCGTTAAAAGAAAGAAAAAATCAGAAGCTGCTAGAAAGAGAAAGTTCAAATAATATATAGTAATCCATAAGTTTTAGACTTATTAGAGGTATAATAGAGCTTAATGATAATATTAGGTAAGATTAGTTATATAATTATTACTACCTTCCTCAGCAGTTAAGTGAAAAAAATAATAAACTAAAAAATATATACGGCTGATGCACGGGCAGATAACATCATTAATAAGACATTAATAGCTTATTTTAAGTGTTTTCTAAAACATATAAGATAAACTAATCAGTCAAAATATTAAATAAACTTTTAAATAAGCAGGAGTTCACAAGTAATTTGTGAACTCCTTTAATTTTTTATAAAATAATATGTAAAAGTATATTTATAACAAATTCCTCATAGAAATTATTATAAAATTATTTTTACGAGGTGTTTTGGTATGGATAATAAAATAAAAAATATAGTTACAAAAGATTTGGATTTACCAATTGAAGTAATAGATAATATTCCTAAGATAAACATAATAGGAAATAGTGAAATAACAATAGAGAATCATAAAGGAATTTTAAGCTTTGATAAGGATAATACAAAAATAAAAACTAATATAGGAGTTTTGGATATACAAGGGGAAGAAATAGAAATAGTATTTATAGGGGGGAGTACTATAACTATATCGGGAAAGTTTAAAGCCCTAGGTTATGGGGTGGAATAGTATGAATTCTGATTTTCTTAAGAGTGGAACTATAAAGATAGAGGTTAAATTATTTAATAGTGAACAGTTTTTAAATCTTCTTTGGAACAGTGGGGTTAAGATACATAATATAAAAAAGATAGATAGATCAACTATGATTATGGAGATAAATTATGAGGATTATAAAACAGTAAAAGAAGCTGCAAAAAGAGTTCAAGGAAAAATTTCTGTAATATCATCAAGAGGCGGAGTATTTTTTTTAAGTAGAATAAAAAGAAGAATAGGATTTGTAATAGGTTTTGGAATTTTTATAATTATTTTATATATTCTATCTAACTTTATATGGAGTATAAAAATAGATACTAAAATGTATATACCTCCTTATGAAATTAGACAACAGTTAAAGGAACTTGGAGTTTTTGAGGGGATAAATAAGTCTTCTTTAGATGTTTATGATATTGAAGAAAAGTTACAAAACTTAAATGAAGATATAATGTGGACTAACATAAGAGTTGAAGGGTCTACATTAAAGGTAACAATAGAGGAAAAGATAAGTCCTCCATTAGATAGTCAGGAAGAAAATAATGAAGGTGTCATAGCTAAAATGGATGGAGAAATAAAGAGAATATATACAACATCAGGAACTGCTGCTGTAAAACCAGGAGATGTTGTAAAGGAGGGAAATATTCTTGTTTATCCTTATGAAGGACAAGGGGAATATCAATATAACGTACCAGCTAAGGGAAGTGTTTTAGCAAATACATTTTATGAAAAAGTTATAGAACTTCAGATAAATGGAGAAAAAGAATATAGGACAGGTAATACTGATTCAGAAGTTTATATAAAGATTGGAGAGAAAAAAATTTATCTTAAAAAGGCTACAAAAAACTTTGTAAACTATGATAAAATAGAGGAAGATGGTAAATATATTCACAAGAACATTTATTATGAAAAAAATTCAAGTAAGATAGAAGAATCTGAAGAAGAGTTAATAAATAATGCAGTAGAGCTTTTATATAATGCGACTAAGAAAGAGATAACAAGGAAAGCTCAAATTGTGGATAAAATTATATCAAAAGAAAGTTTTGAAGAGGGGAAAATTATATTAAAAGTTCTTTTTGTGGTAGAACAAGATATCGCATCAAACTAATTATTCTTAGAGAAACTAAAAGAGGAGAAGAGAATTGATTATTAAAAAGAGTGGGAAAATATTAAATTTTCTTGGCGATTACAAAAGAATAGTTGTATATATAATTACGTTTATGATTATATTTTGTACATTAGCGACATCAGTAGTTACAAAGAGGTATGATCTACAGGTAGGAGAAATAGCAACAACTGATATAAAGGCTTCAAGGGAAGTTGTAAATACAGTTGAAACAGAGGCTAAAAAAATTGAGGCTATAGAAAAGGTTGGAAAGCAATACTCGCTCCAGACTGATGTTCAGAAAAATAGTCAGGTAACTTTAGAAGGATTTTTTCTGAACTTAAAAGAAGTCATAGGAGCTGAAAATATTGAAGGTACAAATGGAAGTATATCAAGTACAAATACAACTTCTAATACACGGCTTGATATACTAAACCAAGATAATCCTTTTGACTTAACAACAAATGAGGAAATGTATTTACTAACTTTAAATGAAGAACAAGCAAATACAATGTATAATGTTTTGTTAAATGCTATTAATAACGCATATGGAATATCAATAAATGAGGATAGTCCAGAAACGTTAAATAAAGCTATTCAAATAGCACAAGATGTAGTTTATGAAACTTATAATAAAGAACCTATGATATCAATTGCAGATAAGATGATAAACACATTAGTTAAGCCAAATTTGTTTTATGATAGTGAAAAGACAGAAGAGGCACAACAAGAAGCAGCAAAAAGTGTTACACCTGTAGTTTATAAAAAGAACCAAACAATAGTTGAAGAAGGTAAGCCAATAACTGAGGCACAGCTTCAAGCTTTAGATGAGCTTGGGCTTTTAAATAACTCTAAACTAAATATATCACTTTACTTAGCTTTAGCTGTTATGGTGATAGTAATTATGTATATACAAAGTAGGTATTTGAAAAAATATTATAATAGAATATATAGTGATTTTTCAAAGGTGCTTATGATAAACATAATAACAATAATGACTATAATTTTTGCAAGGGTGTTTAGCATAGCCTCACCATATTTAATTCCATTAGCTTGTGGACCAATACTTTTAACACTTTTATTAAATTATAGAATATCATTAGTTATGAGTATAACTAATATAATACTTATGTCAGTAGCTGTAAGTTTTAATACAGGAATAATAGTTTTAGCTATTATAGCTGTTGTAGCAGGGGCCACATCCCTTAAAAAGATGCAACAGAGAAATGATATAGTATATTCTTGCATTTATATAGCTATTTTAAATGGAATAGTAGCTCTTAGCATATCAGCTTTGGTAACTAGTAATTTAAAAGATATAATGTTAGATACAGCTTTTACAGTTATAGGCTCTTTACTATCAGGAGTTTTAGCAACAGGGCTTTTGCCATTTTTTGAATCAATGTTTAGTGTTGTTACAAATGTTAAACTTTTAGAACTTTCAAATCCTAATAATCCATTGCTTAAAAAGCTTCTTATGGAGGCACCAGGAACATATCATCATAGCGTAATAGTTGCAAACTTAGCTGAAGTTGCAACAGAAATGGTTGGAGGAAATGCTCTTTTAGCTAGAATAGGTGCTTATTATCATGATATAGGAAAAACAAAAAAACCATACTTTTTTAAAGAAAATCAGTTGGGACAAGAGAATCCTCATGATAATATAACTCCGGAGCTTAGTAAGCTTTTAATAATATCTCACGTAAAAGATGGTTTAGAGCTTGCTAAAGAATATAAGCTTCCAAAAATAATACAAGATTTTATTCCAACTCACCATGGAAAAACTTTAGTTAAATATTTTTATTTAACTGCAAAAAATAATGCGGAAAATCCAGATGATATAAAAGAAGAAGACTATATGTACCCTGGGCCAAAACCAAAGACTAAAGAGCAGTGTATACTTATGCTTGCAGATTCAGTGGAAGCTGCTGTAAGATCTATAAATAGCCCTACGAAAGAAAAAATAGAGACTATGGTAGATAATATAGTTAAAGATAAATTAAACTCAGGGCAACTTGATGATTCAGAGCTTACAATAAGTGATGTAAAAAGAATAAAGAAATGTTTCTTAAAGACGCTAAGTGGGATATATCATGAAAGAATAGAATATCCAAAGGATGAAAGAAAGACGGTGAAATAAACATATGATATTTATTGATAATAGACAAGATAAGATAGATGTAAGTAATAATCTTACATCTCATCTTGAAAAAGTTATATCTTTTGTCTTAAAAGAAGAATTAGTGAAAGAGGAGTGTGAAATATCACTAGTTTTTGTAGACAATAATGAAATAAAAAATATAAATAAAGAAACCAGACACATAGATAGAGTTACAGATGTATTATCTTTTCCTATGTTAGATTATGAAAAAGGAAAAGTTTATAAAGATTTATATTTAAATTTTAAATTTAACCATGTATTTTTTGATGATGGGAACTTAGTATTAGGTGATATAGTCATATCCTTAGAAAAATCTCTTGAACAAAGTGTTGAGTTTAATCATTCCTTCTTTAGGGAGACTAGTTATTTAGTGATACATTCAGTTTTACATTTACTAGGTTATGATCATATGGAAGAGGATGAGAAGAAGGCAATGAGGGAAAGAGAAGAATTTATATTAGAAAAGTTAAATATTCCTAGAGAGTAGAGAGATGAAGAGGAGGGTTTATGGAGGTTAAAAAGCTATTAGATAGTTTTAATTATGCTATAGATGGAATAATACATGCTTTAAGAACTCAAAGGAATATGAGAATTCATTTTGTAGCAACTATTTTGGTTTTAGGAGCATGTTTTGTATTTCATGTTAGCATAATTGAAATAATAGCTCTTAGCATATGTATAGCTATGGTAATTTCTGCAGAACTTTTTAATACTGCAATAGAAAGCGCAATAGATTTAACAGCTAATTATTATCATCCATTAGCTAAAATCGCTAAAAATACAGCAGCAGGTGCAGTTTTAATTACAGCTATAAATGCGGTTTTAGTTGGATATTTTATATTTTGGGATAAAATATCTAATATAACATATAGGGTGATGTCAGATGTAAAGGCATGGGAGCCTTATACTATTTTAATAATGCTTATAATGGTTTGTATAATAACAATTGCAGCTAAAGCGTATTTAGGGGAGGGAACTCCATTAAAGGGTGGGATGCCATCTGGCCATAGTGCTATAGCTTTTGCAATAGCAACTGCAATATCTTTAATATCTCAGTATCATACTGTTATAATTTTAAGCTATATAATGGCATTTATAACAGCTCAAAGTAGAGTAGATTCTGAGGTTCATAGTGTGTGGGAAGTAGTAGTTGGAGCTATTTTTGGTGTTTTAATTACAATTTTTATATTTAAGATATTTAGTTTTTAAAATGTCTTTGTAAATAGTTTAAATAGTGATATAATTTAATAATTATACTATATAAGTGGAGGGGATTGCTATTATGTATAATAAACTTATAAAAGAAGCTTTAGAGGCTAGGGAAAAGGCATATTGTCCATATTCAAACTTTAAAGTAGGGGCAGCTGTACTTTTTGAAGATAATAATATATATTCAGGATGTAATATAGAAAATGCATCTTTTGGTGCAACAAATTGTGCTGAAAGAACAGCTATTTTTAAAGGGGTATCTAAAGGGCTTAGAATAATAAAAGCATTAGCAGTTGTAGGAGATACTAATAGCTATACTTATCCTTGTGGTATATGTAGGCAAGTAATAAGTGAATTTGCAGAAGATGAAAATACAAAAATATTTATAGTAAAAAATGAAAATGATTATATAGAAACAACATTAAGAGAAATTTTACCAGGGTCTTTTACAAAAAAGGACTTAGTAAAATAAGGAGGATACATGTTTAAATCAGGATTTGTAACTATAGTGGGTAGACCAAATGTTGGAAAATCAACACTTTTAAATCTACTTATGGGAGAGAAACTTTCAATAGTTTCAAATAAACCTCAAACAACAAGAAATAATATTCAAACAATCTTAACAGGAGATAATTACCAAATAGTATTTGTAGATACTCCTGGTATACATAAACCTAAGCATAAATTAGGTGAGTATATGGTAGATAGTGCGAAAAGTTCAATAAAGGATGTTGATTTAGTATTGTTTTTAACAACACCAGATATGGAAGTTGGTAGAGGTGATAAATTTATAATAGAGCAACTTAAAGAGCAAAAGGCACCAGTATTTTTTGTTTTAAATAAAATAGATGAAAATACACCAGAAAGAGTTGCTAAAACCCTTGAGAATTATTCTAAAGAATTTGATTTTAAGGAAATAATTCCTATTTCAGCTATTAAGGGAAAAAATACTGATAAGTTATTAGAACTTATGGTAAAATATATACCAGAGGGACCTAAATATTACCCAGATGATATGATAACTGATGTTCAAGAAAGATTTGTAATAGCAGAAATAGTTAGGGAAAAGGCTTTAAGGAATCTATCTCAAGAAGTTCCCCATGGAATAGCGGTAGATATAATACAAATGAAACAAGATAAAAACGGTAAATATAATATAGAAGTGGATTTAATTTGTGAAAAAGATTCACACAAAGGGATTATAATAGGTAAAAACGGTCAAACACTTAAAAAAATTGGTGAAACTTCAAGGTATGAAATAGAAAAATTTTTAAGAAGTAAAGTCAATATAAAAATATGGGTAAAGGTAAGAAAAGAGTGGAGAGATAATTCCTTATATCTTAAAGAATTAGGATATAAAAAATAAGGAGGAGTGTAATCTGTCACTTATTAATGTAAATGGAGTTGTTATAAAGACTCAGGAGTATAAAGAAAATGATAAGTTATTATGGATTTTTACCGAAGAATTAGGGAAAATTTCTGTAATTGCAAAGGGAGCAAAAAAGAGTAAAAATAAATTATTTTCTGTAACAATGCCTCTTTGTTATGGTGATTATCTAGTTTTTAAAGGAAAAAATTTATATTCTCTATCTGAGGGGAAAAGTAGAAATTCTTTTCAAAGCCTTTTAGATAATTTAGAAAAATTAACTTATGCCTCATATATATGTGAACTTATAGACATATGCATTGAAGATAATGAAAAAAATTTGTATCTTTATAAAGAATTTATAACTTGTTTATATCTTTTAAATACAGATGCTATAGATTATGAAGCTTTAATAAGGGCTTTTGAACTTAAAGTGTTAAAGGCAACTGGTTATGGATTAAATCTTAACAGTTGTGTGGTATGTAGAGATAAAATAACAAATTCTAATTATATAGATTTAGCTTATTTTGGTGGTGTATGTGAAAAATGTAAAAGGGAGCGAGGCATTTATATAGATAGGGCTACCTTTGCTTCCTTAAGATTTTTAAATAACACTACTTTAGATAAAGTATATAAACTTCATTTAAGTGATGATACAAAAAGTGAGATTTATAAAATAACTCACTATATAATTTCATCTGTTTATTCGAGAAAACCTAAAAGTCTAGAAATACTAAATTTTATTAAGGAGTGATAAATATGAATGAAATAACATTAGAAAAGGTTGATTTAGTTAAAGAGAGAGCTTTTGTAACTTATTTAGAGGCAAAGGAAGCTTTAGAACATTCAAATGGTGATGTTTTAGAAGCTCTAATTTATATTGAAAAAAATCAAAAGGAAAGATATGAAGAAGAAATTTCCCATGAAGAAACATCTATAGAATCAGAAACTATAAGTGATTTTAAAGAGTGGATTAAAGGCCTAATAAAAATGGGTACTGTATCTAGAATTAAAGTTAAAAGAGATGATAGGGTTTTAATAGATGTGCCAGTTAATGCAGGGCTTGCAGCTGGTGTTATAGCCGTTTTAATGCCTCAAATATTAGCAATAGGTGTTGTTACAGCAGTTGCTACAAAGTTAACAATAGAAATACAAAAAACAGATGGTTCTGTGGAAATTGTTAATAAGGTTATTAAAAGTGTAGCTAAGGATTTTACAAGAAAAGTTAAGGTTGTAGCTGAAGATGTAAAAGATATAGCCCAAGAGAGAGCACAAGACATTAAAGATGTAGTTGCAGAAAAGAAGAATCATATATCAATGGATAAGCATAATTCAGATTATAAAATGGATAATGAATCTAATTATACTTATACTGTTAGATTTGATGAGAACGACAACGAATAATAAATAAAAATAGAAGAAAATAAGGTAAAAAGAGGAATGTTCATTTAATTTGTTAAACTCTTTTAAAAATTTACTGTACTATTTTTTACCATAATATGGTAAAATAGTTATGTGAATATTAAAGAAGCAAATTTTAAGAATATTCCTTTTTATCTAGAAAGGAATCACTAAAATGAAATTAACACCTAGACAAGAGGAAATAGTTAAACTTGTTAAAGAAGGGGAACCTGTTACATCAGAAACATTAGCTACAAAACTTGGAGTAACAAGAGCAGCACTTAGGCCAGATTTAGCAATTCTAACAATGATAGGAATACTAGATGCTAGACCTAAGGTTGGATATGTTTATTGTGAGGGTAATAAAACTAATCTTTTATATGAGGAAATAATGAATGCAAAGATTAGTGACATAATGTCAAAACCAATAACGGTAAATGAAGAAACTATGGTTTATGATGCTATAGTGCATCTCTTTTTAAATGATGTAGGTACAATGTTTGTTGAAAATAAGGGCGTTTTAGTTGGAGCTGTTTCTAGAAAAGATTTTTTAAAAATTGCAATAGGTGGTACAGACATATATAAGGTGCCAGTTAGCATAATAATGACTAGAATGCCAAATATAATATATGCATTAGAAGAAGAAAGCGCTTATAACGTTGCAAAGAGAATTATTGAGCATGAAATAGACTCTGTTCCTGTAGTTAGAAAACTCAAAGATGACATTGGTAAAGAACAATTATTAATAGTTGGAAAGATTTCTAAGACTAATATAACAAGATTATTTGTAAAATTAGGAAATTATTAGTTAACTACCAGGTAAATACCTGTTAGAATATATAAAAATAATTTATGTATATGGAATGGAGGAATATTGAGATGGGGAGAAAACAATTTGTTTATCTTTTTAATGAGGGTAATGCTAGTATGAAAAATCTGTTAGGTGGAAAGGGTGCTAACCTAGCAGAGATGACCTCTTTAGGAATTCCTGTGCCACAAGGGTTTACAGTAACTACTGAAGCTTGTAATAAGTATTATGAGGATGATGGAATAATATCTAAAGATATTATAAATGAGATTTATGAAAAGTTGGAAGCTCTTGAAAAAGAGACAGGGAAGGAGTTTGGGTCAGTAACTAATCCACTTCTTGTATCAGTAAGATCTGGTGCTAGAGTTTCAATGCCAGGAATGATGGATACAATTTTAAACTTAGGACTAAATGATGATTCAGTGGAGGCAATAGCGAAACAAACTAATAACCCAAGATTTGCTTACGATTCTTATAGAAGATTTATTCAAATGTTTTCAGATGTTGTAATGGGAGTTGAGAAAAGACTTTTTGAAGAACTTATAGATAAAGCAAAAGCTAAAAAAGGTGTTCATTTTGATACTGACCTTGATGCTAATGATTTAAAAGAATTAGTTTCAGAGTTTAAGGCGCTTTATAAAAAAGAAAAGAGAGAGGATTTTCCAAGCAATCCAAAGGTACAATTAATAGAAGCAATTACTGCTGTATTTAGATCATGGGATAATCCAAGGGCTATAGTTTATAGAAGACTTAATGATATACCAGGTAAGTGGGGAACAGCAGTTAATGTTCAACAAATGGTATTTGGAAACAAGGGTGAATCATCAGGAACAGGGGTTGCTTTTTCAAGAAATCCAGCAACTGGTGAAAATAAGATATATGGTGAATATTTAATGAATGCACAAGGAGAAGATGTTGTTGCAGGAATTAGAACTCCAAAACCAATTTCAGAGCTTGAAAGACAAAATCCAAAAATATATGAAGAATTTAAAAATATTGTAGAAAAATTAGAAAATCATTATAGAGATATGCAAGACATGGAATTCACTATAGAAGAAGGAATTCTATATTTCCTACAAACTAGAAATGGTAAAAGAACAGCACAAGCTGCGCTAAAAATAGCTGTGGATTTAGTTAACGAGAACATGTTAACTAGAGAAGAAGCTATACTAAAGGTTGAGCCAAAACAATTAGATACTCTTTTACATCCAACATTTGATATTGGGGATCTTAAGAAAGTTCAATCTGTAGCTAAAGGGCTTCCAGCATCACCAGGAGCTGCTTGTGGAAAAATAGCTTTCACTGCAGACGAAGCAAAGATGAGAAAAGCAAATGGAGAAAATGTGGTTTTAGTAAGACTTGAAACATCACCAGAAGATATAGAAGGAATGATAGCAGCAGAAGGAATATTAACTGTTAGAGGTGGAATGACTTCTCACGCAGCAGTTGTTGCTAGAGGAATGGGAACTTGTTGTGTTGCAGGTTGTGGTGAACTTAAAGTAAACGAAACCAATAAAACTGTAGAAATAGATGGAAAAATACTAACATCTGAAGATTATATATCAATAGATGGATCAACAGGAAATATATATTCAGGACAAATTAAAACTGTTTCCCCTGAAATAACAGGATACTTTGCAACATTTATGGCATGGGCAGATGAAATAAGGAGATTAAGTGTTAGAACAAATGCAGATACTCCTAAAGATACAAAACAAGCTGTTGCATTTGGAGCAGAAGGAATAGGCCTTTGTAGAACAGAGCATATGTTCTTTGCAGAAGATAGAATAGCCGCAGTTAGAGAAATGATAGTAGCTGAAAGCTTAGAGCAAAGAGAGAAAGCACTAGGCAAAATACTTCCAATGCAAAGGGAAGATTTTATAAAAATGTATGAAGAGCTTCAAGGAAAACCAGCTAATATAAGACTTTTAGACCCACCACTACATGAATTCTTACCAACTGAAGAAGGAGATATATTAGCTTTGGCTAAAGAAATGGATATAAATGTAGATGATTTAAGAAATACTATAAATGATTTACATGAGTTTAATCCTATGATGGGTCATAGAGGATGTCGTTTAGATGTGTCTTATCCAGAAATAGCTAAAATGCAAACAAGAGCAATAATTGAAGCTGCAATAGAAGTTAAGAAAGATAGAGGATATGATATAATCCCTGAAGTAATGATTCCACTAGTTGGGGAAATAAAAGAATTAAAATACGTTAAGGATTTAATAGTTAAGGAAGCTGAACAAGTAATAAAAGAAAAAGGAGTTAACCTAGAATATAAAATAGGAACAATGATAGAAATACCAAGAGCTGCGTTAACTGCTGATGAGATAGCTAAAGAAGCAGAATTTTTCTCATTTGGAACTAACGATTTAACACAAATGACTTTTGGTTTTTCAAGGGATGATGCAGGGAAATTTTTAAAAGATTATTATGATAAAAAAATATATGAACAGGATCCATTCGCAAAGCTTGATCAAGTAGGTGTAGGTTCACTTATGAAGATTGCAATAGAAAAAGGGAAATCTACAAGATCTGATATTAAACTTGGAATATGTGGAGAACATGGTGGAGATCCATCATCTATTGAATTTTGCCACAATATTGGGTTAAATTATGTAAGTTGTTCGCCATTTAGAGTACCAGTTGCTAGACTTGCAGCTGCTCAAGCTCAAGTAAAAAATAAGAAATAATATACTTTAATTTAAAAAAATATTTTAGATTATATTATTTGTAAATAAAAATGAATATATTTGAATAAATAGAATGAACAGGTTGTATTTTTTAAGATATGGCCTGTTTTTTATATGTATTATTAGAATTATAATAAAATACTTATTATTTAGATATAAGAAACTCTTTTTTGTATTTAGAATTTACTGAAAATTATAAAAAAAATATATGAAATTTAGAATAATTATAGATAAAAACTATAGTACTATATAA
>CAUWNL010000021.1:0-40575 GCA_963559995.1 uncultured Sarcina sp. | reverse complement strand
GAAGTTTAAGGGAAGCTATAGAAAATTTAAAAACTTTTAGAATAAAAAACATAACTAATAAAGAATTAGAACATAATATAGAAACTATAACTAGAGGTAAGATACCAGTTGGAAAGACGGAAGATTTATTGAATAAAACTTTAGACTTAGAAATATACTTTAAGCCAGTTGAAATTTATTGGTTGTTAAAAGTATATTATGAAACACTTAAAAGTGAAAAATTAAAACCGTCTTCTTACTTTGAAGATATAGAAATTGCTGAATTTGAAAATTATTCTATACCGCCAATCGAGGGAGGAAAAGATAGAGTATTTGTATTACACAATGTTAAAAAAGTAAGTGATTATATCTATCATTGTTATAAATGTGATTTTGACAGTATTAAAGAAGCTTATGAAGAAGGTATTACAGGCTATGATTATAGTATGCAAAGACAAGCTAAGATGGTAATGAGGAATGGAGTAGCAATACTAAGAGCTACAGTAATTAATAAGAATGTAGATGCCATAGAAAAAGAAATGTTAGAAGGAAACTTTACTCCAAATACTTTAACTTGGAATATTTTAAACAACGGAAAAGAAGAAATGACATATGATGAGGAAAGCGAAACTTTATCTATAACTAGAAGCACTGATTCAATCGTAAGTATAATTGATGGATATCATAGAACTTTAGCTATTATAAAAGCTTTAGAAAAAGGAAGAGAAATCAGAAATGATTTTATGTATATAACAGTTTTAAATTATAGTGTTGATGAAGCACAAAGATATATTAGACAAGAGCAACAAGGAACTAGACTAACAGTTAATCAACAAAATAGTTTTAAAAATGATATATACGTAACTACAGCTAAAAAAATAAATGATAGTAAAACTGAAGAGCTTAATTACTTAAAAAATAAGATTAGTATCAAACATCCAGATGAGGTTTATAAATATAATACTAAATTAGTTACTTTAAGTACATTAAGCGATACTTTACAAATGGCTTATGGTGATATTCTTACTAAACCACGTGACATGAGAAAAATTAGTGAGTGGATAATTGATTTTATGAATGAAGTTATAGCAATTAAAGAAGAAGATTTTATTAATATTAAACAAAGTAGATTAGAAAGAGTTATAACAGCAAACAATATGATATGCGTATTCATAAATTTATCTCGTTATTTTTATGATAATAGAGAAGGATGGGAAGATAAAATTGAAAAGATTTTAGAAAATACAGATTTTAGTGTAAAGAATGAGTATTGGAATGAAAAATTGATGCAAACTCACAGATGGGATAATAGAATTAAAAAAATGGTAAAAGATGTGACGCTTGAATTATTAAGTAAGTTAAATTAATCTTATGGATTGAATGGAGAAATACAGATATGAAGAAGTTAGAAAAAGAAAGAGCTTTAGAAAATATAGGAAAAATATTCGATATACAACAATTAGTAAATAAAAAGATGGATGAAAAATCGCTATTAGCGTTATATACAGATAAAGAAGGTAGTGATTGGGAATATAAAATATATTTCTTATCTTCTTATGTAGCGAATAATTATAGCTTATCTACAATTAAACAATATTTAACATTATTTAATAAAAGTAAAGACTTAGAAGAATATTTTAAAAAAGATTTATATGATTTTAGTGAAACAGAAATGAAAGCATTTTTAAAACTATTAAGAGCAAAAACTTATAATGCAATTACAAGTAAATATAGTTTATTGAAAAATTATATAGAAATAGCTAAAAGTGATAAGAAAGGTAGAGTAATAATTCCTACTGGAATGTTACTTAAAGCAGGAGATTTGAGAGAGACTATTTTTACTTATGCACAAGATAATAGGTATTGCACTAGAAAAGAGCTTGAAGAAGGGGTAAGAAAACTAGCAAACCCTATAGACCAAGTGATTTTCTTATTATTGTTTGAAGGCTTTATGGGAAAAGGATATGAAGAATTAACCACTTTAAGAACGGATGAAATAGATTTAAAAAATAGAACTGTAAAAAAGAAAGACGGAAGACTAGTTAGAGTTTCTAAGTTTACAGCTCAGCTATTAGAGGATGCTATATATCAAACTCATTATTATAGAGAAAGTAGTACTGTAAAAATGCCACTAGATTTAAGCAGTCCTTATTTAATAAAGACTAAATTAACCAATTCAAGTCAAGGTGAACCTTTAAAGTATACAGGATTAACAAGAAGATTAGATGTACTTAAAAAAAGAATGGAAATGCCTTTGCTAACTGCTAAAACTATTTATCGAAGTGGACTAGTAGAAAGAGTTTTAATATATGAACATGAAAATAATGTATCACTTAAAATAATTGAAGCTAAAAATTTATTAAGAGAGTGGGGAGAGTTGCGAGAGGGAGCTGATTTTTATAAGATTAAAAAAATATTAGAAGAAGAAATGAAAAAAGAATTAGCAGAAAATAATTTTAATATATATTAAAAAAGAAAAGATATATATTCTATAGTTTAACTCTATTAGAATATTATATCTTATTTTTTTATATTTTAGTATTTCAATAAAATTAAAAATAAGATAGTTCATAATAAAAATAATATTTATTTACTTTTTGTTAACAAAATTCATATTTTTTTAACATTATACAGGTAAATTCTTCTTTATCATTTATTGAATTTTAATTTTTTGTGTGATATAATAAATTTGGCGTTGGAGATATAGAAAATAATTCTTCAATTTCAAAAAAATAAAGCAGTAAAGGAGTCTTACAAATGATTGAAAGCGATAGCAATTTAATCACTAATACAGTAGAAGTACAGTGTGAAGAATTTTTAGAAGAAATGTATTCATTAATACAAAATAATAAACTTTATGTTTTATATTTTAAAAATAAATTAATAAAAAAAGAATATTTTAAATTTATTAAAATGATTATAGACACTATTAAAGAAACTGGAATTAAGAAAATTAAAAATATAGTCTTACTTTGTTTTTCAAAATTTTTTGATACTGAGGGTTTTATATTCTATAGTAATTTAGATAGAGAAATAATTAAATCAACTCGTTTTAACAAAAATTAAATATACATAAGAAAGAAGACGATTAAATGGAAAAAGAAAAAATAAAATTAATGAGAGACTTAATTAATAAAATTAAACTTAATAATTATTTATACTACACTCTAGCAAAACCAATTTTACAAGATAAGGAATACGATAAATTATATGATAAGTTGATAGAATTAGAAAATGAACTAGGTATAGTATATCCTGATTCTCCCACACAAAAAGTAGGAAGTGAAACACTTAAAGAATTAAAAAAAGTAAAACATTCAACACCTTTAAAGTCTTTAAAGAAGACTAAAGAAATTGAAGTATTAAAAAACTTTATGAAAAATAAAGAATGTGTATTAATGTTAAAATGTGATGGGTTAACTAATAAACTAGAATTTCATAATAATAAATTTATACAAGCTTCTACTCGAGGTGATGGTGAGATAGGAGAAGATATTACATTAAATGCAAAGAATTATAAAAATATTCCTTTAAAAATAAGAGAAAAAGATATAACTGTTGTAGGAGAAGCAGTTATATTTAAAGATGATTTTATAGAAATAAATAAGTGTCTTAGAGAAGAAGACAAATTCGCAAATCCCAGAAATTTAGTTTCGGGGAGTGTTAGGGTATTAAACCCTAACGTCACAAGAGACAGGAAGGTAAACTTTCTAGGATTTGGAGTCTTAGACAATAGTAAAATAAAAACAAAAATAGAACAATTAAATTGGTTAGAAAGTTTAGGGTTTACAACAGCTCCTTATTGTTTAATTAATCAAAATAATTTAAAACAAAAAATTAAATTTATAATAGATGAAGCTGAAGAAAAAGGCATACCGTATGATGGTATGGTAATTAGTTATAATGATTTAGATTATTGTAAAAGTTTAGGTGATACTGCTAAATATCCTAAATGGGCTAAGGCATTTAAATTTGAAGACGAAGAAGAAGAAACTACTTTATTAGATATAGTTTATGAGCCAAGTCGTAATGGAGTATTGACACCGGTCGCAATTTTTAAACCTGTAGAGCTTGAAGGAACTATAGTTGAAAAAGCAACATTACACAACATAACGATACTTAACTCTTTAGAGTTAGGAATAGGAGATAAGATAAAAGTATATAAAGCAAATCAAATTATACCACAAATAGCTTCAAATTTAACCAAGAGTAAGTCTTATAAGGTTATAGATAAATGTCCTGTATGTGGAGGAAAAACAGAATTAAGAGGAGATTTCCTTTATTGTACCAATGAAGATTGCGACTGTAGAATAACCAAGAAACTAGTTCATTTTGCAAGCAGAAATGCTTTAAATATAAAAGGATTAAATGAAAAAACTTTAGAAAAATTAATGAATAATAATTTTATAACAGATTATAAATCTTTATATAAATTAGCAGATTTAAAATTACAAATTAGCAATATAGAAAAGTTAGGAGTAAAAAGTGTAGATAATCTTTTAAAAGAGATAGAGGACAGTAGAAATATAGATTTCTATAGATTTATATATGCTCTAGGAATTAACAATATAGGTTTAGAAACAGCTAAATTAATAGGTAAGGCAATAGAACCTAATGAATTATTAAATGTTACATTACATGATATAATGTCCATAAATGGTGTAGGAGTAGTTGCAAGTGAAAAGTTCTATAATTATATTCAAGATAATAAAGAGATGTTACAGGAGCTTTTAGAAGAATTTAATTTTAATAAAAATGAAGAACTAAAAGAAAGTGATAGTGTCGATTTAAAGGGAAAAACTTTTGTTATTACTGGTAGTGTTCATATATTTAAGAACAGAAATGAAATTAAGGATAAAATAGAATCGTTAGGTGGAAAAGTAAGTGGGAGTGTAAGTAAAAATACTAATTATTTAATAAATAATGAAATAGATAGTAGTTCAATTAAAAATATTAAAGCTAAAGAACTAAATGTACCAATTATTAGTGAAGAACAGTTTTTAGATATTATAAAACAATAAATATAAACAAAAAATTAAAAAATACTTGAAATTTAATATAAAATAGTATATAATAATAAATGTAGCCAAGAGCTACAAGAAATAAAAACTTAATAAAGGGGTGGTTATTTGTCAACTGTAATGGATTATCTAATTTCTAATAAAGATTATTCATCCATGATGATTGATAAGCTAATATTTATGCAAGACGATAAACCTAATAAACTTAAAACTTGTATTATAATAAAAGAATATGATACTATAATTAAAAAATATTTTGAAAAAGGTTTACCAGTTATAAGTACAAGAGTAGGGTTATATAAACAAGATGATGTTTGCTGTATGGCTACAATTCTAAGAATGAATAATGAAGATAAATTTACTTATGTTGCATTTACTAATCCTTGAGGAACCAATGGTTTAAGTATACTAGAGGATTTAAATAAATATGAAACTTTAGATGTTGTAATGTATAATCAAAAATTAGAAAGTAAGGTTCAAAGTATAAAAAATCCTTATAAAAATAAATTAGATGTTTTTATAAATATGAGTAAAAGTGGAAAATGGACAGAAAATGATTTTGAAGTATACAAACAAAAAATTATGTCACGAGCAGGTAATGATGCTCGAATACTAAATGATATAATGGAGAGTATGGAGGAATAGTGATGGCAGATTTTAATTTATTAAAAGTGTTAAAAAAATTACTCAATGAAACAAAATTAGAAAAAGATTGGATAACGGTACAAAAAATATTAATGAAATTTAATTATTCTTTGAATAATATATCTAAAATAGAGAATGAAATAATAGAAGTTTTGAAGAAAAAATTTAAAAAAATAGATTCTACAAAAGTAATTGAAATAGAGGATATACTCGATAAAAGTTTAAACCCGGACCTGAAATCAAATTATTTATTTAATATAGAAACAATATTAAAAATAGTTGAAGAAGTAGTAAATATAATATTACATAATATTTAAAAAACAAAAAAATAAACTTATTATATAATAAATTTAAATGATTTAGGAGGAATTGGAATGTTAAAAGAAGCAAAAAACAGGGTACATATAGAAGGGATATTAGCAGAAAAAGAGGTTAAAATAAAAGATGACAGTATAAGTTTAAACTTAGTAGTAAAAATAAAAGAAGGATATGAAGTACCTATATCAATGTATTCAAAAAAATTAAAAAAAGATGGAACTGAAAATGGAATTTATAAGTCAATAGAAACAGTAGCAAATGAATATATATCGTTAGCAGATGCAAAAGAAGGTATAGAAGCAGATAAGGTAAGAATTACCAATGGTCAATTAAGCCATAATATTTTTAAAACACAAGATGGTAGACTTATAAAAGATATGACTATAAGAACTAACTTTATAAATAGAGTTAAGGAAACTGATAAAATACCTTATCAGCCAAAAGCAGAGTTCACTATACAAGGAATAGTACATTCTATAAAAGATGTTATAAATGAAGATGGAGATACTACAGAAAAGAAAGTAGAATTGTTAGTTCCAGTATATGGAGGGAAATTACATTTTATGACATTTAGTATGTCTATTCAAGAAGGAATGACTTATTTAGAGGACAACGCTTTTAAAGGGACTTACATAGAATTAGATGGTATAGTGAATTTTAAAAAAGAAAGGGTAGAAAAGGTAATAAAAAGAAGTTTTGGAGCAGATAAAATAGAAATTACATTCACTAATGTTAAAAAATTAGATATAAACGCTGCCGATATAATGAATGAAGATTTCTGGGATGAGGAAGAAGTTAAACAGGCTACTAAGGAATTACAAAATTACATAAGACAAGTTGAAGAAGAAGAAAAAGAGACTAAAAATACAGTAGAAAATGGTTTTGGGACTAAGGGCAATACAACTACTCAAAAAACAATGGCTGAAATACCATTTTAACAAAAAAATAGAAATTTTAAATAATTAAAAAGCATTAGAGGGGATACCCCCCTCTAATTAATAAAAATAATTAAAGAGAAAATAAAAAATAAAAAGCAAAAAGGAGAAATATATGTTTAATTTAGAAGGGTTAGAACCAAATAAAGTTTCAAAAGATTTAAGTAGTTATACATCTTTGATATATGGAGTTCCCAAAATAGGTAAAACAACTTTTGCTTATAAAATGTTTGGAAAAAGAGCTTTATTGCTAGGGTTTGAAAGGGGATATAAAGCTTTAGCAGGAGTTATGGCGGTTGATATAACTAAATGGTCTGAATTAGCTAAGTTAAATCAAGACCTTAAGAAACCATCCGTAAGAGAAAAATTTGATGTTTTAGTTATAGATACAACAGACCTAATGGATAAACTAGCAAAGCAATACATATTACAACAAAATGGTATAGATGATATGGGTGGTTTACCATATGGTAAAGCTTATGACTTAAAAGATGAATTAATATTTAATATGTTAAAGAAGTGGCAAGATATGGGGTATGGGTTAATGTTTATTTCACATGCTAAAGAAACGACAATAACAGTAAAACAAGATGGAAAAGAAGTCGAAATTACTAAATATCAACCTTCTTTAGAAAGAAGAACATTAGGCATAGTAAGTAAAATGTGTGACATTATTGGCTTTGCATACTTAAAACAAAATGAAGAGACTACAGAAGAAGAAAGAGTATTATTTTTAAGAGAAAGTTTAAGAGTGCAAGCGGGAACAAGATTTACTTATATGGTTGATTCTGTACCTTTGAAAGTAGAGGACTTTAACAAAGCACTTGCTGATGCTATAGCTAAAGAAGAAGAAGTAAATCCAGATAGCGTAACTGAAGAAAAAGTTGGTGCTGTGGTAGATTTTGCTTTAAATTTTGATGAAATAATGGAAAACATAGTTAATTTAGTTAAAACTAAATTTGCTCCTAGTGGACATATGGAAGAAGTAACAACAATAGTTGAAAAACATATGGGTAAGGGAGCTAAAGTTATTGAAGCAACTTCAAATCAAGTACAAGCATGTGATATTATACTTACAGAATTAGAATCTAAAGTTCAAGATTTAGGATTATAAAGTATATATAAATACATAGATAAAAGATAGATAAAAATGTTTATCTATCTTTTTTAAACAAAAAATTAAAAATATATTGTAATATATATTGTAATATGATAGTATATTAATATAGTAAAAGATAAGAAATAAATATAATAAAGGAAGTGTATGAAAAAATGTTAAATAGAAATCATATATCAATTTATTTAAATAATCGACATCATTATTATTACTATCATCATTATTATAATAACGGATATTATAGTTATCATTCGCTATTAGGAAGTGTAGTTGGAGTAACAGTTATTATAATAATAACGGTTATCATATTTAAATTGTTTATAAGAAGATAGGTGAAAGTATGAAAAAACCAAAATGCACTATATGTAAAAAAGAAGAAAATTTGACTATTGTAAATGGTAAATATTATTGTAAAGAACACTTTGAGGAATTTATGAATACCAAAGTAACTTGTCACCAGTGTGGTAAAAAAGTAACAAGACTAGATGGTGTTCCTTTAATAGAGTATTCTATAAAAAAAACAAATAAATGGTTTTGTAATGAAAAGTGTAAAAATAAATTTAATAAAGAGCAAGAGTATAAAGATAAATTAAATGATGAACTTTTAAAATACTTTAATTATAGTAGTTCTAAAGAAGCTCCTACTAGTATATATGTTCAAATGAATCATTTTATAAGAAAATATCATATGACTTATCAAGGGATGTATTTAACTTTACAGTATTGTATATCACATGGTTTAAAATTAGAAAAGGGTAATATAGGACTATTACAGTGGAAGTATGAACTTGCTAAAGAAGAATATATAAAAAAAATGGAAATAGAAAAAAGTGCTAGACAAATTGATTTAGAAAAAACTAAAACAACTTATTATAAATATATATCAGACGATAAAAATATGAGATATAAACAAAGAATTGAAAAAATATTATACCTTCCTGACTAAAAATAAAAGGTGGAATAAATTAAATGAGTAAAATAAATAACGAAGAAAAAAAGAAGTATTTTTACAGTACAAAAATTGGGATGGAGATATTAGGAACTTTAGTAGAAAATCCTAGTTTAATATTAGAAAAAAAATATGATTTTAGACCAGAAGATTTTGATAGAGAGTTGCATCAAATAATATTTAAAGCAATCTATAATTTAACCTTGCAAGGCGCTACTTCAATAACTCCTATAATGATAGAAGAATATATATACAAGATTTCAGAAAGTTGGAAGAAAATTCTTGAAAATTATACTCTAAGCGGAGTAAATCCTTTAGATGATATAGCTACTTTCAGTAATTTAAACAATATAGATTATAATTATAATTCTATTAAAAAATTAACTCTTATGAGGAATTTAATAGATTTCAACATAGAAATAGATGATATCTACGATATTACAGGTAAAAATACAAAATTGAATGAAGTTTTTTATAATTTAAAGTTAAATGATATTCTAGATATTATAGAAAGAAAGTTCGTACAATTAAAAAGGAAGTGGCGTGAAAATGATGAAGAAAACTATGGTTTTAAAATAGGAGATGGTTTAAAAAACTTAAAAGAGAGAATAAAAGAAACCCCTTGTTGGGGCTATCCTTTTTCTAATTCTTACATTAATACTATGCTTAGAGGGATGCGAAAACAAAAGTATTTATTAAGGTCAGCACCTACCGGACAGGGGAAAAGTCGTATGATGATGGAAGACACTTGTAATCTGGGCTCAAGTTTTATGTATGATACAGAAAGAAAAAAATGGGTTAAAAATTTCAATTCTGAAAGGGTTTTATACATATCTACAGAGCTTGAAAAAGATGAGGTTCAAACCTGTTTCTTAGCAATTATAAGTGGGGTAGACGAAGAAAAAATATTAAGTGCAACTTATACTGCTGAGGAAGAAGATAGAATAGATAAAGGAATAGAGATATTAGAAAAGAGTCCAGTTTACATAGAAGTTATACCAGATTTTGGTATAGAAGATATAGAAAGTATAATAGAAAGATACATAGTAAGTGAAAATATAGATTTTGTAATGTTTGACTATTTACACTCAACTCCTAAATTATTAGCTAGTATTACTGGAAAACTTATGGGAATGAAGTTGAGCGAACATCAAATTCTATTTTTATTTTCTAATAGTTTAAAAACACTAGCAAGAAGATATGACATATTTATGGAATCTTCAACACAATTGAATGATGGTTATAAAGATGAAGAAAACTTAGGAACTTCAGCTATCAGAGGTGCCAAGGCGATAGGAGATAAAATAGATGCGGGTATTATTACAACCCCTATAAATCCGAAAGAAAAAGAAAAAATAGAGAGTGTTATAAAAAGTTATAATAGAGAACATTCTTTTGCTCAAATTAAAGATAAGCCAAATACTTCTCATACTATTTATAAAAACAGAGGAAATAAATATAAGGATGTAAGGGTCTGGACTCGTAGAGATTTAGGTACTGTTCGAGAAAAAGTACTTTTTGTGACGGATATGTATTATAATTTAGTTCCTATTGATTTATTTATACCAGAGCCCCCAGAAGAAACTGAGGAAGATAAACAAATGTTAAGATACTTAAATAATTATAGTGCGGGTATTATAAGTAATAGAGTAGAAGAAATAGCAAACTTTTAAATAAAAGGATAGATAAAAATGAGATTGGATAGAGATAAAGTTTTAGAAAAAGTAAGTGATATACATATAAGAAGTTTAGTATTAGAACTTGGTGCAACTATAAGTGAAGATAATGATAGAGAAATGATTTGTACTACTATTTGTCACGGTGGTACAAGTCAAAAACTTTATTATTATAAAGAAAGTAAAATTTTCCACTGTTATAGTGAATGTGGAAGTATGTCTATAATAGATTTTATAATGCAAGTATACAATTACAATTTTTCTCAAGCTCTTAATTTTTTAGCAGATAAAATTGGGTATACTTATAAAAATAACTTTATAGATAAAAAAGAAGAAAAATTAATAAAAGAAATAGAAGAACTGGTAGGACTTATACCAAAAGACAATAAAATCAAATCCAATCCTAAAATTCCTATTTTAAATCGTGAGATATTAAATAGATTTGATAATTTGTATCGGGAAGAATGGTTGGAAGATAATATTAGTAGTGAAGCTATGAGAGAGTTTAATATAAAGTATTATAGTTATAAAGATAAAATAGTTATTCCACATTACGACGCAGATAGTAACTTAATAGGTATAAGAACTAGAAATTTTGAAGCATGGGAGCTAGAAAAAGGAATGAAATACACTCCTTTATATTTACAAGGTAAAATATATAACCATCCTTTACAATTTAATTTCTATGGAATACATAAAAATAAAGAAAATATCAAAAGAAAGAAAGCAGTAGTATTAGCTGAAGGTGAAAAAGCAGTTCTACAAAGTGAAACTTATTATGGTAGAGATAATAATATAACTTTAGCTGTTTGCGGTTCTAACGTAAGTTTATGGCATAAAAACTATATATTAAATGAATTAAAAATAGATAGATTATATTTAGCTTTTGATAAGCAATGGCAGAGTATAAAAACCTTAGAATATGAAAAATGGGTAAAGAAAATTGACAAGATTATAAAAATGTTTAGTCCTTATGTAGATGTCTATATTTTATGGGATAGAGATAATTTGTTGGAGTATAAGGATTCTCCATTTGATAAAGGATATAATATTTTAGAAAAAATGTTTGATAACAAAATAAGATTTGATGGATTTGAAAAAGAAAAAACAGTATTTGAGAAAGAAAAAATGGATAATATGAAGATAGAAACTGTTGAATATGTTAATCCTCAATACCTAATAACAAAAAACTAAAAAAATATTGAAATAATAACAATATAGTGATATAATAAATTATGCACTAAGAGAAATAATTTTTTAAAACTTTCTTTAATAACAAAAAAACTAAACTTTTTATAAGATGAAATGAAAAAGAAGAAAATATTAATTATAGTAGTAGGAATATTAATTGTGGGAGGATTATTTTTTGTAAAGTTCTCTTTACATAATGAAAGGAGTAGTAATGGAAATGAGCAAACACAAAATACAAATGAAACTTTAATAGAGTATTTATTAATAAGTAATTCTTTACATAATACTAATACATCAAGTGAAAAAGTAGGAAACACTACTAAGACTAGAGCAAAAAGTTATAAATTATCTTCTAATAATAGTCAAGAAGAAATGGATGAAGAAACAACAGACTGGACAACTAATAATGCTACTACTGAAGAAAATGATGAAGCTTATGCTTGTGATGATTAAATATGAAGGAGAACATGCGTAAATGGGATGTAAACTAAAAGGAGAAAAAAATATATGCATTTATTACTTAGAAGGGGAATGTTTTAAATCGTGTGCAAATTACGAAGAAGATAATAATAAAAAGATAAAAATAGTTGATAGTATCACTAATGAAGATTTATTAAACTATGCTTTAAAGATGTTACATAGTAATAAAGAGCAATTAAAAAGAGATTATAAAATGTATCTTAAGGAAAAGATTAAAGAGAAATTTAAAAAAGACATTACAGATTAAAATGTGGATTTTAAAGGAGATTAAAACTTATGCAACCTATAAAAGGTGTTTATTATGATAAGGAAACAGGGGAGTATATAGATGTTAGAGCAACGATAGATAAAGCAGTTTTTGATAGAGATAAACACTCTATAGAAATACTGAAAAAATTAGGAATATTAAATTCTAAAACGAAGATAGGGAAGTAGAGGTAGTAAAAATGAAATTGTATGAAGTTTTAAATGAAAACTATGATGGAAAGGTAATTAAATTCTTAGAGCATGGTAAAAATGTTTATTTTAAGATTAAAAAAGTAGGAAATCAATATGGATTTGTTCAATTTGTAAATAATGAAGAAGGAATATTATTAAACCCTTTACCCGACACAGTTATTAAGGAAATAAAGTTAGTTGAAACTAAAGAGGAAAAATATAATAAATTAAGTGAAGAAGAAGTTAAATTAAAATTTTGGAATGGTTTTATAAAAATATCTCCAATATACATGGACTACAAAAAGGCATTAGAGAGTGAAAAAAACATAAGAATGGAAGTAAAAATTGGAACTACACACATATCTGTACTTTTATCAATTAGTGAATGTGATGTAATGATGAAGTTTGTAGATGAAATAAAAGAATGTTTAGGTAAATAGGATGCAAAAGGAAATGTACTATAAGTCTTTTTGTGGAATTAAAAAGGTTAAAGTATTAGGAACTGAAAGACGCTTAGTAGCTAATAGAGTTTTCCCAGAATTTTATTATAAATACCTTATTCAATTTCCTAATGGAAAAATAAAATTAGTGGAATCACAAAAATTAATAGAAATAGAAAGAGAGAGTTAAAAATAGGAGAAAATAAATGAACATAAAAGAAGTTTTAGTAAAAGAAAACTTGGGTAAAAAATTCGTAGAGAAGGAAGGTAGTACAACTATTTACGAAGTAAAAGAAAAATTTAATGGTCAAGTTTATTGTTTAAAAGATAATAGAGGGAAAGATGTAGAAGACCATATAATACTATTTTATCTACTACAGGCAGAATTTGAAGAAGTCACTCAAGATGCTTTGGATGAAATAGAGAAGGAACAATATAAAAATTTAAGAAAAAATTTTAATAATCTTGTAGAGTCTATATTAGGCAAAAGGTATCTTAATTATTCTTCAGATGTGTATAGTTCTGATATAAAATGTTGTGAAGAAATTGAATGGGTTTATAAAAGCTTAAATAAGGATTTAAAGATATATAAGAAAGTAACTACTACGTTGATTATAACTTTACTTATTGTATCAATTTTACTGTTTGTGATAGCCAATATGTATTAAGAAGGAGAAGGAGAAATAGAATGAAAGACATTAGAATATTTTTAATAACATCAAGAAAAGGAAAATCAGTATGTGAAGTACAGATTCAACCAGTGGGAGAAGATGCTTACAAAGGGAGGGAAATAACATCATGGTTTAATAGTTTAAAAAATGAAAGTGGTTTATCAATAGTTTCAACTTATGAAAATAAGGATAAAGATATAAAGAAATTAATAAGAGAAGTAGAAAAAGAAGCTTTAGAAAAGATAAGACAAGCAACTTTAGTTTTAAGTAACATTAGCAAGTATAGAATTAAAAATTAATAAAAAGGAGATTAACTATGAAAATAGTAGATAACAGAAAAAACTAGAATATGATATAAAAACAGGAGATTTAATAATAACTAGTGAAGACACATATCTTGTAGCAAGAAAAGATTTTGAAGAAGAGTTTTGCTTAATATCTTTAGACATAGGTAATGTTACAATAATGTGTACTGATGATTACGATAGTTTTGATAATATTGAAAAGTTGATAGGGTTTATAGAAGGAAACTGTGGAGAAAAAATTAGAGAAGTTATACATAAAGAAAAAATTAAACTAGTTATAGAATAAAAGGTTAGATAAAGATGGTTAAAGACTTAGAGATATTATTACATAAAACTTTGAGATAAGGTAAAAATGGCAAGATATAAAGGAGGAGTTTTCCAATAGATGTTCGTACTATAGAGTTAAGTTAAGTACTTAACTTAACTCTATTTTATTAAGTTTAATTATTTAATTTATATAATTCAGAAAAATACCCCTTGTTGTTAAGAAGTTGCTCTAAGCTTCCTTCTTCTAAAAGAAGACCGTTTTTTAAAACATATATACAATCACATTGTTTTAAAAGATTTTCATTTAAGTTATGTGTGATAATTATATTTCCTGTATTTTTTAAGTTCAAAATAGTATTGATTATATTATGAGCTGTAATATTATCTAAACTAGAAGTTGCTTCATCTAATATTAGAAAATTAGATTTACATATTAACGCTCTAGCAATACCAATTCTCTGCTTTTCACCTCCAGAGAGAAAACTACCATTCTCTCCTATATGAGTATCTAAACCAGATTCGAGTTTTTCAACTAAATCACTTAGCCCTGCTAATCTAATTACATTTAGTATTTCTTCATCTGTATATTTATTATAGAGAGTTATATTATTTCTAAAAGTATCATCAAATAAAAATGTGTTTTGATGTATATAGCTTATTGAATTATAAATACTGTTGGCACTTAAATCATTTATATTATTGCGATTTATTAAAATTTCACCCATAGAACATTTATAAAATCTTAATAATAACTTAACTAGAGTACTTTTTCCACTACCACTTTCTCCAACTATTGCATATTTTTTATTACTTTCAAATTTAATATTAATATTACTTAGAGATAATTTTTCTTTAGTGTCGTAATAAAAAGATATATTTTTTACATCTATATCTTTTATAGATTCGTTTAATTTCATTCCTGTATCATTTTCACATTCAGTTTTTAGAATTCCTAGAATTCTATTCTTTATTTCTTTAGTTGAATATATATCTGATAACATGGATGGTAGTCTTTCTATAGGAGAAACAACACCACCTATTAGTTGGGATAATGATACTATTAAACCAACAGACATTACTCCAATAATAGCAAAATATCCTCCAACTGCAAAAGTCAGAACGTACATCAGTGAACTAAAAGCCATTGAAATCCAACCTATGGAATAAATATAAGTGCTGGATTTACATCTGCTTGTTTCTTCAACCCTATTATATTTACTATGATTATCTATTATATTTTTTTTGTATATTAAAACTTTTAATTATCTCAAAGCCCTCAAAAATATCCTTTATTTTAGATATATATGTATTCATGTTATTTGAATAATTTCCTTGAATAATAGAAAGCTTTTTTTCAAAAAGTTTTGGGATAATCACTGAACATAATCCTACTACTAATAGGATAAGAGCTATTGTATAATTCAAAAATACTACTGTAATAAATGAAAATATAAAGCTTATGAAAACTTGATATATATCTAAATAATTTCTATAATAACTATTTCCTATTATATCAATATCATTATTTAAAATAGATATAAAATTACCACTGTTTTTCCCTTTGAAATCAGATATATTCATATTAAGTATATTTTTAAATAAATCTTCCTTTAAAGTTATATAAGTTTTCTTTAGTATGTTTTCTTTAATATATTTTAAAATTAAAATCGAAATAACATCAAGAAAAGCAAAAATAGCAGAATAAGTAATCGCTGAATATAATACAGAAATATTTTTATCTATTGCTGAGTTTATAATAGGTTGGAAGGATAATGCAAATTCAATTGAAAATATACACGATATAGGAACTAGTATAATGAAAATTCCTAATAACATTTTATTTTTTAATAAATATTTAATCATATAATAATACGTTAATTCTCTCCTTTTTAAAATTAGTTGTTAATTTCTATAATTTTTCCTAGTTGTTTTTCTTGTAATAAAAATCTATAAATAATTTCACATGGTATTGATGTTATTTTATTTATTTCTTTTATTGTTTTAGGTTCAATTATACTATTTAATATATTGAATCCTTCTTTAGTATATTGTGTTTTTATTTCTAAAATAGGATTGTAAATAAAAAATAAGTTATCCTTTTCTATTAGAGAATATGGTTTAACTAATTTAAATGTACTGTCCTTATTTCCTTCCCAATATTTATATCTTTCATCGATAATCTTACATATTAATGGTTTACTTTCTTTTTTATCAAGAGGGCATTGGAAACAAATTTCATAACAATCACAATTATTGCAATTTTCTCTACTAATATCTAAACAAGTTTTATTTAAAAAATCATCAAATATATTAAAATCATTATTCCAAGTTGTAGCAGTTTCATTGGAGATACTTTCAGTTTTATATCTTCTACAAGGTGTTATATTACCATTTGGGTCACAATAGATAGTATCTATTAACGCTCTACAAGAATTGTCAGGCATGGGAAAATTAGTACCATATTTTTGATTTAAATATTTTGTTATTAAAGGATATTCTGTAAATAATTTAACATTATTAATATTATTATTAATTATATGTTTGGATATTTTTTCGTATGTATTTATTTTTAAATCTTCACTAATTATAAGTTCATTTTTATTATCTTCACATCTTCCAGTTGTAATAAGTGGATTTATCTGAATTAATTGGATATCAAATGTTGATAAATAATCTATTAATTTATCTATATTAAAAAAATTTTTTTTATTGAGTACAACATTTACTCCTATTATACTTAAATTATTAACTTTATTATATTTGATTAAGGACTGTATAAAGCTTATGGCATTTTTCCACGAACCTATTCCTCTTATCTTATCGTTTTCATTATCCAATCCATCTATACTAACTAATATTACATCTATTTTTGTCTCAATTAGTTTTTTTGCAATATCATCAGAAAATTGACCATTAGTTATAATTCTTACCTTAATCTTATTTTCTTTAAGATTATTTATTATATTAAATACAAATGGATTAGTTAATGGTTCTCCACCCAATAAATCAATTTGTTTTACAAATGGTGAAATATATTTTATTATTTTTTTGTTTATTATCCAATCTTTCATTTTTTTTAAATTTAATAGCCCCACAATGTGTACATTTTAAATTACACTTATAGGTAATATCCCAAATCATATTCATCTTATTACTATCTCCTTTATTTAATAAAATACTAGGAAATTAATCCCAGTATTTTATTATTTGTATTATAATCTGCAAGTTCCAGTAAAGAATCTATTAAAATCGTTTAAAGGTTTTGCTGTCATTTTAACTATAAACATATATTTAACCTCCTTATATATATTTGCATACGTATGTAGATGAACATTACATGTTTAAGTTGATGTAATGTATGTATTTATTATAGAATTTTGATAAAATATTAGTAAACTTAAGATTTTACCATAAATATTCAAATTTATCTAAAAAGGGACATAAGAATACTTTATGTGTCATTTTCTTATATATATTAATGAATTTTCAACATAACTAACTTAAATATAATTAAAATGTGAATAAATTAGCTTTTTAATTAATATATTAATTTATTGACAAAAAAATAGAAATATTATATAATTTATATTATTGAAAGGAGATTTTAAGAAATAATAAATTACAATCAAAAGCTTATAAGGTTGGCATAAAAGAGTTTTAATTATACTATGTTAGTTATAAATATAAGTGCTACTATGCTAAGACAAGCTCTAGTAGAAGATGATAAGGAAACATGGTTTAGATACCATAACCCAAGACTATATAAGTATTATGACGTTATTAGAGGTCAACTTTTAGCTTTAGATTGCTATAAACAAAAAACTAGAAATAAATGAGAATAAAAAATGATTTGTGAAAATTGTAAAAATAAAAGTATTTGTAAGCATATTTCAGCAGTATCTAATTTGTCTGAAAGAATAAGTGATTATCATGAATATGCTTTAGAAGAACTGGAAGGACTTATAACTATTAAATTTGATTGTAAGATGTATGTTAATGAAAATTATATAAGTGTAGACCCTATAGCTAATGCCTTAAACTGGCATGATGTAAACAAGGAACTTCAAAATAATATAGCTTTACTAGATTTTGAGTCTAAAACAACTTAAAGGAGGTTAAGTAAGGTGGCAGATATAGTTTTTATAAAGACTTATAATGTTGGTACTGGTACTAAATATATAAGTTTGCGGGCAACTAATGCACAAAGATTATATGAACTATTAAGAATATGGACAGGCAATAAGGAGATAATAGAATATTCTTTAGAAGAAATAAAAGAATATTTATTATTACAAGATAAATATAAAGTATTTTCGGATTTTAGAAAATGGGTTATAGAGCCAGCAATTAAGGAACTTAAAGAAAAAGAGTTATTAGATATATATAATGTTGAATACATAAAGACTGGGAGAAAAGTTACTAGTATTAAATTTTATGTAAAAGATCTAGAACCAAGGGAGTATAAATTTAAGAAGAAAGAAGCTAAAGAAATAAAGAAGTCTAGTTTTGCTAACTTTACTCAAAGAGAGTATGACTATGATAAATTAGAAAAGCAACTTTTAGGATGGGAAGATTAAGATGAAAATTATGAAGAATAAAAGCACTTGCAAAACGAGTGCATTTTTGTTATAATAAGAGTGTAGAAAGAAATTAAAACAGCTAGAAAAATAACATAAGGTGTATGTAAATATACTTGGAGCTGTTCGTAGCGATTAAGAGTAATATGTGCTGTAAACACAAACAAGGAGAAAAAAAATGAAAGAAAAAAGAGAAATAAAAAAAAGTTTAACAATAAGAGTAACAGATGCAGAGAAAAATTACATAAGTGGAGAAGCTATTAAACGAGGATGGAGCATTTCGGAGTTTATAAGGCAATTAATAAGAGAAAAAATGGAATAATAAAGATTATAGTATAGAGTGGAGGTCTATCTCCACTTTTTTATTATTTTTTTAAAAAAATAGCTTGCAAAACGAGTGCATTTTTGTTATAATAAGATTGTAACAAGGAATTAAAAAAACAGGAAAGAAGGAATTAAAATGAAAGTAGATGTATTTAACGGAAGCGAATGGATAGAAAGAGATAGTGAAATGTATAACGGAGTAGACAACATAGAAAATATAGAATCTATCTATGGACTTGGCGAAGAAATTAGAGTAGAATATAAAAGTGGAATAAGGGTAGTTTACAAAAATGTATTCGGAACTTATGTAGCACAATATCAAATTTAAAAAATATTTAAACGTAACATAAGATGTATTTAAATATGTATTATTATTTAAAATGAAGATTAACACGAGGTGTAAAGAGATTATTAATTATTAATAGTCTCTTTTTTATTTAAAAAAATTAAAAAATAATTTTAAAAAGCGCTTGCAAAACGAGTGCATTTTTGTTATAATAAGATTGTAACAAGGAATTAAAAAAACAGGAAAGAAGGAATTAAAATGAAACTAACAAGTGAAATTATAAGAAAAGCACATAAAATGACTAGAGAAATAAAGGAGGAATTCCCAAGTGTAGATTATAAATTCCAATTTGGGCTTTGTATGAGTTACTTAATTGAGGAGGAAAAGAAAGGAGAAAAGAAGTTAACAGCTTATGAGAAATTTTTATTAGAAAAACAAAAAAACGAAGTAAAAACAGTGAAAAGCATGGAAGATAAGATTATAGAAAAGTTAGAGGAAATATGTAAGGAAAATGGTTGGGAAGCTGATTATAATATTTGGACTAAAAAAGATGATGAAGGTAAAATATTATATAGTAGAAAATATTTTAAAGCTATATGGTATGTTGGAAATAAGCATAACCGCAAAAGAAGAGAAAAAGGGTTCGGGTTCTGGGATTATTTAAACAATGAGTATTCTTTAGAACATAAAACTGTAAAACAATACAATGTATACGAGTATTAGGAGGAGCAAAAAATGAAAGTTGATTTTTTTAATGGAGTAGAATGGATTAAGCATGATATAGAAAGATACAATGGGGTTGAAAATATAGAACAAGTAGAAAGTATATTCCCTTACATAGGAGATACTATAAAAGCAGAATATAAGAATGGGAAAGTAGTAGTATACAAAGATATATTCGGGACTTATGTTGCACAATACGAAATATAATTAAGATTAACAAGTGTTGTATTTAAACACACATTATTATTTTGGTTGAAGATTAACAAAGGTTGTATTTAAATACGTATTATTATTTAAATTAAAGATTAACAAGCGTTGTAAAGAATGAGGAGGGAATATGAAACAAAAGTTAAATATCTGTATAGATGAAAAATTAAAAGAGTACGTAAGTAAGAAATCGAAAGAAAAAGATATATCTATAAGTAACTATATAAGCAGCTTGATTAAAAAAGAAGTATTAAATGAAAGCATAATAGATGAGAGTATAATCAATATACTTATAGAAAGTTAAGAGAGGGTTTTAATTAACTCTCTCTTTTTTAAAATTTATAGTTAACTTATAGTTAAAAAGTAATCAATTTATGTATATTTATGATATACTAAGTGTGTAGGAAAGCCTACAAAGAATAATGGTGATGTGTCGTGAACCTCGTGATAATGTTTGGTTAATTTTTTTCAATTACAGAAAAGGCTGCCTGTTAGGTGGTCTTTTTTATTTTGAAAAAAAGTTAAAAGTATAATTACTAGGTTTAAGATATGTTGAAAATTAAAATTTTGAGAGAATTGAAGGAAAAGAGGTGTAAATATGCTTACTTTAAAACAAGAAAAATTTGTTCAAGGTTTGTTAAATGGACTTACGCAAATAGAAAGTTATAAACAAGCTTATGAATGTAAAAACATGAGTGATAATGTGATTTCTGTAAATGCAAGTCGATTATTTAATAATACTAAGATTACACTAAGATATCAACGACTTTTAGATGCTCATGCAAGCCAAAAGGTAATACAGAGGGCAGAATTATCCGCAAGAATGCTAGAACTCTTAGACAGAGCCACAGAGGACACAATAAATAAAGGATTTAAACAGGGAAATATATCAGCCATGACTTTAGCAGTAAACACCCTTAAAGAATTAAACGGGTTAACATTTGCGGATAGTTTGGCAGAAAATAAACTTCAATTAGAAGTTGAAAAACTAGAAATAACTAAAGAGAAGAATGCTCCAAATAAAGATAATGAAAGTGGTTCTTTATTACGTCAATGGTTTGGGAGAGATAAAAAGGATGATTGATGACGATATATTTACTAAGAAACAATTAGAGGTTTTAAATTGCATCAAAGAAGAAGACCCAAGAATAACTATATGTTATGGAGCTAAACGTGCTGGTAAGACGTTTGCTCTTAACTTTGCATATTTAGGGCATATTGCAGAATATGAGGGGCAAGATTTAGCTTTTATTATTGGTGGGACAAGTTACGCCAGTATATTTAGAAATGTATTAAATGACTGGAAAAAGCTACTCGGGATTAAGAAATTTAAATTCAATGAAGACCATTCTATAACTATCTTAGGGAATAGAGTTTATATATTTAATGGTTCTAATGCGGGAAGTTTTGAAGTAGCAAGGGGGTTTACGTCCTACGGGGCGTTTCTCTGAATGAGGTTACCACTTTAGATGATAAGTTTATTCAGGAATGCATTACTAGATGTTCAGGTAAAGGTGCAAGAATATACATGGACACAAACCCCGAAAACCCTTTAAGCTATGCCAAAACAACCTATATAGATAAAGATGGTTCGAGGTTAGCAAGTGGAAGATTAAATATAAAAGCCTTTCATTTTACATTAGATGATAATGACAAGTTAGATGAAGATTACATTCAATCAATCAAAGATGCTACACCTCAAGGGGTATTTTATGACAGAGATATCAGAGGACTTTGGGTTAATGCTGAGGGTGTTGTATACAGAGATTTTAATGCTAATAAACATATTATAACCAAAGATCAATTACCTTATAGAAACGGTAAACTTGATATGGTTAGGATATTTGGAGGCATTGACTGGGGATTCAAGCATAAAGGTAGTATTTCTATTTATGGGATAGATAAAGATAAAAAAATCTATTGCTTAGAAGAATATACAAAGGACTTGTTATTAATAGATGCTTGGGTATTAAAAGCTAAAGAGTTTATTAAGAAATATGGGAATATACCATTTTATGCAGATAGTGCGAGACCAGAGCATATAGAACAATTAATTAAGATAGTAGATGATTATAATATAACAGTATTTGCATATGGATTAAAGTCAACATACACAGGAGAATTATTTCCGTCTATATCAAAATTATTAGTATATGCAGATAAAGTAGAAGAAATAAAACAGGTTTGTACTTTTTGTGAGAAAAAAGCAATAATGAATTTAAAAATTAAAGATGGGAAAGCAATTTATAAAGGAGATATTATCTCAGTTGGAGATGTTGAAAAAGTGAAGAATACTATTTACCAGTATGTAGAAAACATTTCTTTAAACCAGAGTTAGAAAGGTGAAGGCATAATGAGTTTTAATGATGAAGTAAAAAAAGTTGTTACAAAACAAATGGAAGAGATTAAAGATGAAATTGAGAATCTTAAAAAAGAAAATATGAGATTGAATCAAGAAGTTAATAAACTTAGAGGTAAAGATGTTCCCCAAAGAGTAAAATTAACTCTTAAAGCTGTTTGTGAATGTGGATTTGTTATAGAAAATTTAGAACTTAGAAAATATGAGCAACCAATTATAAATGCAGATTGGGAAGAAAATAGATATGTAAAAATGATGCATCCTATAAATTATTTTTATCCGACACATTGTCCTAAGTGGGGTGGAGAAATTGCATCTATTGAATGTAGAAAAAATCTTATAGAACGCATTAAAAAACAAACATAAGATAAAAAATAAAAAAATAAAATTAAGGAGAAATGATAAAATGGATAAATATAAGAAAAAATTTACAAAGGAAGCTACAAAATTAGATTTTTATGATGATATGGTTTTACAAAATAAAAGGATTAGAGCAAAAGATAAAAAAAAGTTACATAAGATGGCTAGAAGCAGACTGAATCAAGAAATTAGAAAAGAGTTAGAAGAAGCAGGTATGGAACATTTAATATAGCTATATTGATGATAAGAAAGAATCTTTAACATAGATTCTTTTTTATTTTTTTAAAAAAATATTGACAAAAAATTAAACCTATATTATAATAAATAAAAGAAGGAGGGTTAAAAATGAGTTCAAAAAAAGTGGAAGTGGTGGATGTGCATTAACTATATTTTATATACTTTTTGCTTTAATAATAATAACAGCACTATTAAAATATTTCTAGTTTTTAAATAATATTAGGTAAAGATTTTATCTAATATTTCTACATAATATATTAACAAAAAACTAGAAAAGTAATAAGAAATAATCAACAAAAGGAGATGGAAATGAAGATATTAAGTTTATTTAGTGGGATAGGTGCTTTTGAAAAAGCACTTACAAAAATAGGGGTAAATTATAACTTAATAGGTTTTAGTGAAGTGGATAAATATGCTATAAAATCTTATTGTACTATACATAATATAAGGGAAGAAAAAAATTTAGGGGATGTAACTAAGATAGTATCTGATGATATAGAAGATTTTGAAATGCTAATAGGAGGAAGTCCATGTCAAAATATAAGCATAGCAAGTAAAATACACAATGAAAACAAAGAACCTTTAGGATTGAAAGGGAAGGAAAGTAGATTATTTTTTGAATATGCAAGAATTTTAAATGAAAAGAAACCAAAATACTTTGTATTCGAGAATGTTAGGAATTTACTATCTTCTAATAATGGAGAGGATTTTAAGATAGTAAAAGAACTATTAGGTGAGTTTTACAATATAGAATATGAAATCCTTAATAGTTGTGATTATGGAATACCACAGGTAAGAAGAAGGTTATTCATAGTAGGAAAAAGAAAAGATTTAGGAGAATTTAATTTTACTTTCCCTAAAAAAGAAGAACTACTTATTACTACACAAGATTTACTGGAAAAGAAAGTAGATGATAAATATTATTTAACAGAAAAGATGTATAACTATGTTATGGCTACAGGTACTAAAAACTGGTATGCAAATCCAGAAACAGATTGTACCATAGCTAGACCTTTAGTTAAAACAATGCACAAACTACATAGAGCATCAACTGATAATTATTACCATACTGAATATCAACCTGTAGGAAAGACTAATTTAAGAAGGTTAACACCTTTGGAGTGTTTTAGATTACAAGGGTTTGAAGATGCTGATTACTATAAACTTAAGGAAATTAAAATATCAGACACTCGAATGTATATGCAAGTTGGAAATAGTATAACTGTAAGAGTGTTAGAAAAGATATTTAAGGAATTATTTTTAGAGATAGAAAAATAAGAAATTTTACATAATATATTGACAAAAAACTAGAAATATCCAACAATAATATTGTGGGAAAAATGAAAGGAAAAAATGAAAATGAGAAAATTAATTTTACTTAGGGGTATTCCTGCTAGTGGAAAATCTACTTTTATTAGAGAAAATAGATTAGAGCAATACACTATAGATGTAGATAGGATAAGGTTACTTTTTGGAAATCCTAAAACTAATTCTTTAGCAGAGCAATTTATAAGTCAAGAACATAATAAAAAAGTTTGGGGTTTGGTTTATGAAATTTTAACAGAAAGAATGGAAAAAGGTGAAACAACCATTATAGATACTACTCATTGTGAAAATAAATATATAGAAAGATATAGGCAAATAGCTTGTAAATATGGATATGAAATAATAGTAGTTGACTTTAAAACAAATATTTTAAAAGCGTTTGAAAATAATAAAAAGAGAAAAAAATATCAGTTTGTTCCAGAAGAAGTTATAATAAATATGGAATTAAAGCTTAAAGAACAGCCAATACTTAAACATACTACATATTTAACACCAGAAGAATTTTTAGATTCTATACATATAAGACCTATTGATGTATCAAATTATGATAGAGTTATACATATTGGAGATATACATGGATGCTATAGTGTTTTAGAAAATTTATTAAAGCAAACAGGCTATGGAGTAAAAAATAATTTATATATTTTTTGTGGTGATTACCTTGATAGAGGGATAGAAAATAAAGCTATGCTACAATTTTTATTAGAAAATTATAACTCAAAAGATATGATATTTTTAGAAGGAAACCATGAAGCACATTTAAGAAAATGGAGCAAGGAAGAAATAGCTCAATCAAATGTATTTGAAAATTATACTAAGCGTGAGATAGAATCTTTTGATAAAAAAGAGGTAAGAAAGTTTATAAGAAAGCTTAAAACTTATTTTTATTATACTTTTAATGGTAAAGAAGTATTTACATGTCATGGTGGAATAAGTACAATGAAAAATCTATATTTTATGAGTGCTACTGAAGTTGTAAAAGGTATAGGAAAGTATGATGAAGCGTCACTAGTAGCAGAAAAATTTGAAGAAATACATAATATATATCAAGTGCATGGACATAGGAATTCTTTAGGATTAGGCATAAGTTCTGAAAGTGGTAAAAGTTTTAATTTAGAAGGGCAGGTTGAGTTTGGAGGTTATTTAAGAGCAGTTATTTTAGATAAGGAAAAAGGTTTTATACCATTAGAAATAAAAAATGAAATAACAAAACTATAACAATAAAAATTAAAAAGGAGAACGTAATATGGATAATTCACAGTTAAGTGTAAAAAGAATGATTGAAAAATTAAGAAAAAATCCTAATGTAAAAGAGAAAGAATTAGGGAATAAGATTAGTTCTTTCAATTTCACTAGAAAAGCATTTAAAAAAGGTATTTGGGATAATGAAAGCGTAAAAGCTAGGGGTTTATTTATAAATACAGAAACAAATGAAATAGTTAATAGAGCTTATAATAAATTTTTCAATGTAGGAGAAGTTGAGGAAACTACTTTAAAAAGTTTAAAAGAAACACTAGCTTTCCCTGTTAGAGCTTATCTTAAATATAATGGTTTCTTAGGAATGTTGGGATATAATGAGCAAAAAGATGAATTAATATTTAGTTCTAAAAGTTCTATAGATAGTATTCATGTAAAGTGGTTTAAAGAGATATTCTATAAGTATTTAGTAATGAAAGGTATATGTCCTTTATTGATTAAAGATTTCTTAAAAAAACAAGGAGTTTCTTTAGTATTTGAGGTATGTGATGGTGTTAATGATGAACATATAATTGATTTAGAAGGGGAAAGAAAGCTTTATCTTTTAGATGTAATAGATAGGGATGTTAAATATAAAGACCAAGAATTTTTAAGAAATTTTGTTTCTAGTTTTGCAGGATTTGAGAATAAACAATTAATAAGAATATTTAATGATTATATAAGTTTTTACAATTTCTATAAAGAAGTTGAAGAAAAAGATTATCTTATGAATGGTAAGTATATAGAAGGATTTGTATGTAAAGATGCAAATAATTTTCAAATTAAAATAAAAACGCCTTATTATAAAAAAATGGAAGAAAATAAGATACTTTAAAAAGCTTTTAGAAGCAGAAACAGATGAAGTAGTAAACAAAAGAGTATTAGAAGAAGATGATGAAGAAGTTAAGTTAGTTATATATTTTATGAAAAAGCTTAGATATGAACTTCAATTAGAAAATAAAAACATATGTCAAATTAGAAAAATGTTTTATGAAAATAATAAAAGTGGTCGTTCTATTGAATAGAGAAATAACAAAAAATTAAAAAAATAATACAATATAATAGATATGGAGAAAAGTGATGGAATATGAATTAATAACAGATAATAAATATAACGGGATATTAGAAAAAGTTTTAGAGAATAGAAATATAGATAATTTAGAAGAAATGAAATATCCAAGCATAGAAAATGTAATAGATAAATACTTATTAAACAATATAGAACAAGCAGTAGAAAAGGTATTAGAGGGTATTTCTAATAATAAAATCTTTGGTCTTATTTGGGATTCTGATTGTGATGGGTATTGCAGTGGAGCACTAATACATAATTATTTAAAAAGAAGATTTGAAAACATAGAGATAAGAAATTACTTTCATACAGGTAAAAAACATGGTATATCTGATGATATAAAGCTAAATAAAGATATTGATATATTATTAGTTGTAGATGGTGGGACTAATGATTACAAACAACATAAAAGGCTTAAAGATAAAGGTATAGAAGTAATAATCTTAGACCATCATGAAGCAGAGAAAGTTAGTGAAGATGCAATAGTAGTTAATAATCAGTTATGTGACTATAGAAATAAAAATCTAAGCGGAGTAGGTATTTGTTATAAATTTTGTAAAGCAGTTGATGATTATGTTGGAGAAAGTGGAGAATACACTTTAGCAGATGAGTTTTTAGATTTGGTAGCTATAGGAAACATAGGGGATATGATGGACTTGAGGAGCCTTGAAACTAGATACTATGCTTATAAAGGAATACACAATATAAAAAATAAATTATTAAAAGCTCTAGTAGAAAAACAAAGATTTTCTTTAGGGGAAAAAATGAATTATGAGAAAGTGGCTTTTTGTATAGTACCTTTGATAAATGCACTTATAAGAGAAGGTAAACAACAAGATAAACAGCTTATGGCAGAAGCTTTTATGGATATGGATAGAACAGTTCCTTATAAAAAACGTGGAGAAAAGGAAAAAGTGCAAGTACATATAGCAGATGAATGTGCAAGATTAATGGTAAATGCAAAGGGTACTCAAGATAGAAAAGTTAAAAAAGCTTATAGGACTATAGAGGAAAAGATATTAAAAAACAATTTACATAAAGATAAAGTTATAATGGTAGACGTAACAGGTATTTTAGAAACTAATTTCACAGGATTAGTTGCTAATAAACTTATGGGGAATTTTAAAAAGCCTATTTTACTTATGCAAAAAGATAGTATAAAGGAAAATCAATATGGTGGGAGTGCTAGAGGTTGTGGAATAGAGGATTTTAGAACAGTATGCACTAATAGTAATTTATTTAATTTAGCTGAAGGTCATGCAAATGCTTTTGGTATAGGATTTAGTATAAACAAAAAAGAAAAAATAAGAGAGTATTTTAATTTAAAATTTAAAGATGTAGAATTTAACACAAAACATATTATTGATTTAGATTTAGATGCTAATAAGTTAAATCCTAACGATATTATAGCAGTAGGTCAATTAGAGGATATATGGAGTAGAGATTTAAAGGAGCCTTTATTCTTAATTAAGAACATACATATTAAAGATTCTGATATAAAAATTACAGATAGCAAAAGTAAAACAGTATATTTCAAATTAAGAAACCTAAGTTTTAAAAAGAAATATGCTAATGACATAATTTTAGATGAAATGAAATGCAAACACATGAGCAAACCACATTTTGGAGATAAAAACTTAGAATTATCTGTAATAGGAAAGTTTAAAATTAGCAGAGTTGGAGAAAAAGAATATCCTGCAATAGAAATAATTGATTTTGAAAGTTCTGAGTACGAAGAATTAATATTCTAGTACATAATGTCCATTCACTTGTTTTAAATTTTAAGACAAGGAAATGATAAAAATAACATAGTATTAAATATGTGCATATGATAAAATAATAATAGAGAGAAACGTTCAATATCTAAAAAATTCAAAAGAGGTATAATCATGAAATTAAAGAAAGATAAAGGTACTACAACATCAAATACAGTTAGTAATGACTCTATTTTAAAAGCTTATGAAAAAATAAAGAAAAGGTATAGGGAAACTTTAACAGAGTTAGCTAAATAGACCAATAATCTCTTTTTGTTAAGGGGGATTAGGACAATAGGAGATAAACAAAAGAATATGGTATTTAATAGTTTAAATTTTGAGCAAATAAATATGCTTCATTTTTTATGCAAATTGAAGAATTTGGTGGTCTTCCTGGAGGATTTCCAGATACTAAAGAAAGAGTTGAAAGTAGTTTGGCTCAAATAGAAGAAGTTTTTGGCTATGATAGATATAGTTCTATTGAAGAAAAGGCAAGTGCTTTGTTATATTTCTTTGCAAAAAATCATTGTTATAGAGATGGAAATAAAAGGATAGCATTCACTTGTTGTGATGTTTTCCTTAGTATTAACGGTAAAGAACTTACTTTATCTGAAAAAGAAGCAACTAAACTTACCTTGGATGTTGCTAAAAGCAATAAAAAAGGTGAGGAAATAGAATCATATATTAAAGGAATAGCAACCATATTAAAAGAGAACTGTATATAACAGTTCTTTTTTTATAATAAAAGGAGGATAAAATAATCTTATGTTGGAAATACAAAGTTATAAGGATAGTTTAGAAGAACTTAAGTATAGTAAAACAATAGTTTCTCAATCTAAACCAAAAAATGTTAGATTAAATTTAATAGCTTTAAAAAAATTGTTGGAAGAAGATGAAAATATACTATATATATTAAAAAATAATTTAGAAGTAGAAATAATTAAAGAACCTATACAGGATAACAGTCTAGAAAAATGTTATATTTGTGCAGATATTTGGAATAATAATAAAATGACTTATAATATTTCAAAAAATTATAAAACTAATTTAAGAAGAATGTATAACTTATTATGTCTGTTGGTACATGGAAATATAGAATACATTATCATTAAGCTAGAGAATGAGTTTCCTACAGATGAAAATATACAAAATATGATAGAAAAAGGAATAATTCCATTATGTGATTATATAATAAAAGAATTAAATGATAAAAAATTAGAAAAGGAGAACCTTATGAAAGATAGACGATTAATATTTAATGGAGCTACTCTAAAAAATCTAATTTTTATGGGAGATGGTAATACTACAGGAGATATTACCCTTACTAATAATGAAAATAAATTAAGCGAAGAAGCAACAAAAATAATAACTCTAGGAGAAGAAATAATAACAAAGTTACGAGAAGTCCAAACAACTACCGAAGAACAAGCAGAAGAAAAACGTGATTTAATTGCAAATATAAATAATATTAATACAGAAGTAAGAAAAGAACAACCAGAGAGTAGTGTTTTAAGAACTAATGTAAGAAGTATATTAGCAATAGTTAACGCCACCATCTTACCACTTACAACATTGGGAAATAACTTACATAGTTTTACACAAATGATTTATTCTTTTGTCCATTAGAACATTATACATAAAATAGGTGTCTATACATCTATTTTTATAAATATTATTGACAAAAAATTAAACTTATTATATAATTAATTTAGATTTAAGAAAAGGAAGTGAATGGGTTGAAAGATTTACAATTTAATAGTTATTTAGAAATGCCTATGGAGGAATTTCTTAATCAGCAGATTTTTATGGGTATACATAATCATACTCACTATTCAAATTTAAGATTAAGAGATGCTACAGTAAAGGTTGAAGAGTTAATAGATACTTCTATACTGTTAAATCATAGAGGAATTAATATTTCTGACCATGAAGCTATTTCTGGTCATATAGAAGCTATGAATTATAGATTAGAGCTTACTAAAAAGAAAGAAAAGTTCAATCAAATGCTTAAAGATGGAGCAACTAGAGATGAACTTAAAAAAGAATTTGGTAAGAAATATGATGTAATAGCTAAAATGCCAGATGATTTTAAAGTAGGTTTAGGAAATGAGATTTATTTAGTAGATTCTTTAGAAGCGTGTAGAGATAACTACATTAGTGGAGTAACTAAGTTTTATCATTTTATACTAATGGCAAAAGATAAAAGAGGACATGAAGCCTTAAGAATTTTAAGTAGTCATGCTTGGTGCAATTTATTTAAAACTGGTATGATGGAAAGAGTGCCAACTGAAAAAAACTTTTTAAAAAAGACTTTAAGAAAGTATAAAGGAAGTTTAATAGGAGGTACAGCTTGTTTAGGTGGCGAACTAGGACAATTAGTATTAGAACTACTTCAAGTGAAGGCTAGAGAGCATAGTGAAGAAGATATTTATAACATAAAAGTAAAAATTCATAATTTTATAAAATATTGTTTGGATATATTTGGTGAAGATTTTGTAATAGAAGTTCAATCTAGTGAAATGATAGAGCAAATAGAATTTAATAAATTGGCTTTAACAATATCAAAGGGTTATAATATACCTTTAATAATTACAACAGATACACATTATTTAAGACCTAGTGATAAAATGACTCATAAGTATTACTTATTAAGTAAAGATGGTGAAAGAGAAACAGATGATTTCTATAGTAGCACTTATATGATGAATTTAAAAGAAATGTGGGAGTATTGGAAGCTATTTGGTACAGAGGAAGACTTTAAAATCACGATTTTAAATACATATAAACTCTTTAAGAAAGTTGAAAACTATGATTTATCAGCTAGTGAATTAGTTCCACAAAGAAAACTACCTAAAGGCTTTAAACTTAAGCATATCTTTAAAGATTGGTACGATAAATATGAATACATAAAAAATTATGCCACTTCCGAATACGAACAGGATAGATACTTTCTCTATCTTATAGAAAAAGGGTTTATAGGCAAAAAACAAAATTTTAGCGAAATTAATTTAAATAGAATAAATATAGAAATGAAAGAATTATGGTTAATTTCTGAAAGATTGCATCAAAGAATGGCAAGTTATTATAATCTAACAGAATTACTTATAAGAATAATGTGGGATGATGATGGAGGAAATAGTATAACTGGTATTGCCAGAGGTTCTGTAACGGGATATTACACTTGTTTCTTATTATCTATAACTCAAATTAATCCTATTGAATGGAATTTACCACATTGGCGACACTTTAAATAGCCATCTATTATAGAAAAGTGGAGTGCTTAAAATAGTAATATTTTAAGAAAAACCTTGTGAACTAGTAAATACTAGGTGTGATAATTTAATTATTGCTATCGGTTCAGAGCATGGAAACATGATTATGAGTAAGGGAAGCTAAGTCCTATTAGGATAAGCCAATACCGAGCCAAGTCTTTAGAAAGAAAGGTGTAACGACTAAAGTGCTTTATAGCAGAGAGGGTTAAGGTGAAATTCCTTAATCCGTAGTGCAAGGAATCGTACCATTAAGTTGGCGATTAAGAGATAGTCTAGTCCGACCTTTAAATAGGTGTTAAAGTATTCTGAAAAGAACGGTGTATCGAACCAGTACAAGACCAGAATTGCCTTAACTTATGGGGCAAGTAAAACCTTGTGAACTGTTTTACTTAACAGGTGTATAATTTACGTTAGGAACTGTAGGAAATGATAGTTAGAAATTATGCTAATAGGGAACAACCTTTTAAAAGGTCAATCCTATGCCAAGCTTAGAAATAAGAAGGTTAAACGACTAATGAAAGCATAGCTTAAAAGAAAGATTTAAGTGAAGAAGCGAGTAAAGTACAAATGGAGATAAGTACCATTTGGAAGTGCAAGGGTGGTATAATTTGGTAATAGAATTATATTATAAGATATAGTCTATTCCTTATAGTAATATAAGGTAGTAAAGGATATTGACATTGATACTGAAACAACAAAAAGAGAAAAAGTATTTAATGCTGTTAATAAATATTTTGATAATAATGTTTATAATTTATGTACGTTTAAAACAGAAGGTTCTAAGTCAGCAGTTTTAACTTCAGCTAGAGGTTTAGGTATAGATAATGATATAGCTCAATCTGTAGGAGGTATGATACCTTTTGAAAGAGGTAAGAATTGGAGTTTAAGCGATTGTATTTATGGAAATGAAGAAAAAGACAGAAAACCAGTTAGAGAGTTTATAAATGAAATTAATAAATTTCCTAATTGGTTAGAAACAGCTTTAAGACTTGAAGGGTTAATATGTGGAAGAAGTATTCATGCGAGTGGAGTAGTAATATTTAATGATGGAATAACATCTCAAAATGCTATAATGAAAGCACCTAATGGTAAGAATATAACAGCTTTTGGAATGTATGAAAGTTCTCAATTAGGAGCAGTAAAGCTAGATTTCTTAACAACAGAAGCCACTACAAAAATTCATAGAGCTTTAGATTTATTAGTTGAATATGGGAAAATAGAATGGCAGGGAAGTTTAAGAGCAACTTATAATAAGTATGTGCATCCTAATGTTTTGGATTATGTTAATAAAGAAATGTGGAAAATGGTATCTAATGGAGAGTTGATGGATTTATTCCAATTCTCAACACCGATTGGAATAGCAGTAGCTAAATTATTAAAACCACAGAATTTAAATGAACTTGCTCATGCTAACTCATTAATGAGATTAATGGGAGATGGAACAATAACACCTACGGAAAAATATCTTAAGTTTAGAGATAATATAAACTTATGGTATGATGAAATGAGAGAATATAATTTAACAGATGATGAAATAAAAGAAATTGAGAAACATTTGTTAGAATATTATGGTGTAAGTGCAACTCAAGAAGATATTATGGAATTAACTATGAATAAAAGCATAGTAGGATTTGATTTAAGTCAAGCTAATAAATTAAGAAAAGCAGTTGCTAAAAAATCTGAAAAAGTTATGAAAGAAGTTAGAGAATTATATTATAAGGTTGGACAAGAAAATGGTAATTCTTTAAATATTTTAAACTATGTTTGGGATAAACATATTGTTCCACAACTTGGATAAACGAGTGTTCAAGTAAAAGTTGGTGAACTCATAAATATGAGGTGTATAATCTACGATAAGGAGTTATAGGAAATGATAACTAGAGATTATGCTAACAGGGGAACTCTAAGTCAGAAATGATATGACAATCCTGTGCTAAGACTTCAATAGAAGTAAAGTGCAACGACCATTCCGAAAGGAAGTACATTCAAGGTGAAATTCCTTGTTTGGAAGTGCCAACTAAATGTTTTATGTGGTGTAAAACAAAGGAGTAATAGTAAAATGGAACAAGAAATATGGAAAAGAGTAGTTATCAACAATAAGGAAACTTTATATGAAATTTCTAATAAAGGAAGATGTAGAAGACCAGATAAGTTACATTGGAAAACAGGAGGTATTTTAACTCCAAAATACAATAAGAGTAATGGATATTATAGTTATTGTATAGTAACTGAAAATGGTAAACATAATTATTGTTATATACACAGAATGGTAGCAGAAAGTTTTTTAAAAACTGAAGATTTTTCTCTACAGGTTAATCATATTGATGGAAATAAACAGAATAATAATATTGAAAATTTAGAATGGGTAACTAGAAAGCAAAATATGAAACACGCTTTTGAAAATAATTTAGTAGGAACTGTTTCACCAGTAGAACAATATACCTTAGATGGTAAATTTGTAAGAGAATATAACTCTATAAGTGAAGCTGTTAGAGAAAACATGAGTTTTTCAGTTTCTACAATAAGTGCTTGTGCTATGGGAAAGTATAGTAATGCTCATGGTTATCAATGGAAGTACAAAAATAGCGATAAAATAATAGAAACTGATAAAACTAAATTCATGGTAAGAAATCAAGAAGTGTTACAATATGATTTACAAGGAAATTATATTAAAACTTTTTCTAATTTAGCTAGTTGCTATATTGAGCTAGGTAAAATAGATAATGGAGTAATTTCTCAAGTATGTAAAGGGAAAAGAAAGTCTTATTTAGGTTTCCAATGGAGATATAAAAGTTCTAATCTTTCTGTAGAAATGTTAAAACCTAAAGAAAAAAGAGTAGGTATGCTAGATAGAGAAGGAAATTTGTTAAAAGAATTTGATAGTATTAAGGAAGCTAGTGAACATTTAGGTCAAAAAGATAATGGAGCTATTTCAAGAGTATGCAAAGGTAAAAAAACTAGCCATTTAGGTTATGTATGGACTTATTTAGATTAAAAGCAAAAAAGTAAACATCACATAAAACATTTAAAGATATGGTCTACCCCCAAGTTTGAAATAAAACTTGTTGAAATACTAGGAAACTAGGGGTCAAAGGAATTCTTTCAGCAGGAATCATACACTTCCTTATTCTGGAATAGCATTACAAGAAATGAATTTAGCTTATAGATTTGGTAGTATCTTTTGGAATACAGCAGTTCTTATAGAAAATTCTAAAGCTAATGAAGAAGATTTTGAAGATGAAGATAAAAAGAGTAAAGGTATTGAATATGGAAAAATAGCTAAAGCTATTGGAGAAATGCAAAAGTTTGGAGTTGTAATTTCTTTACCCAATATAAATACTTCTAAATTCACTTTTATACCAGATGAAAGTAATAATAGAATTATATTTGGCTTAAAAGGTATGAGTGGTGTTGGAGATGATGCTATAAGAGAGATATTAAATAATAGACCTTATAAATCTTTTGAAGATTTTTATGAAAGAACAGGTATAAACATAGGTAATACAACTAATATAGCTTTAATTAAAGCAGGAGTGTTTGATGAATTAGAAAATAAAGATAGAATTGAATTAATGAAAGATTTTATATATAAAATATCTAAGCCTGTAAAGAAATCAACTAGTGCAAGTATTTCAAAATTAATAGAGCATGGACTAATAAAAGAAGAACTAAGTTTAGAGGTTAGATTCTATAGATTCAGAAAATATATCTTTGATAAAAAGTTTTATTTCAAAAAAGATGAAAATACAAAATCTAAAAAATGGTACAAACTTAATCAAGTTAGTGAACAATTTTTCTATGAGTATTTTATGGATGAACTACAAGAAAATAAAGATTACTATTATGAAGATGATGGAAGTATTATAGTTTTAGATAAAAACTTTGATAAACTTTATGAAGCTAAGATACAAGGGTTAAAAGAATACATAACAAAAGATAAAACTTTAAAAGAATACAACAAGATAAGATATATGGAATTATGGAATAAATATTGCAAAGGGAATTTATCAAAATGGGAAATGGATAGCTTAAATTTCTACTACCATGAGCATGAATTAACACACATAAACAAAGACCAATATAGTATAGTTAACTTCTTTGATTTGCCAGAAGAAGCAGAGATAGAAAGTAGTTATAAAAAAGGAAAAACAACTATAAATATAATGAAATTACATAGATTATGTGGTACTATAATTGATAAAAATGCTAATAAGAACACTATTGAATTACTAACACCAGATGGAGTTGTAACAGTTAAATTTAGTAAAGGTCAGTTTGGTCATTACAACAAACAACTTTCTGTTGTAAATGAAGATACAGGGAGGAAAACAGTTATAGAAAAATCTTGGTTTGCTAGAGGAAATAAAGTAATGTTAGTAGGTTATAAAAGGGGCGACCAATTTGTAGCTAAAAGATATGCTAATAGTATTTATCAACATACAGTTGAATTAATAACTAGAATTAATGGAGAATATGTTATAACTGAAACAGAAAGAAAACAAGCATAAAAGAGTGAATATTTCACTCTTTTTTTATTGACAAAAAACTAAATATAATTCATAATAATATATGAAAGTCAAGGAGGTAACAAAAATGACAGAATATATCGAAGCAAAAGTAACATTAAACAGAGTATTATTTCCTAAGAGTGGACACCAAGATGGTGATTATGCAATAGCGAGTATGTATCTAAAAGAAAGTATAAAAGGTGAAGTGATTGTAGATGAAATTTGGAATACTATAACAGTTGTTGGTAATATGCCAAGACTCAAAACTGAAGCAGTTTATACTTTAAAAGCAGAAAAAGAATATAATGACAAATATAAATCATATCAATATAAAGTTAAATATATAGGTATACCTATGGATTCTAGTACTAAAGAGGGACAAAGATTATTCTTTGAAGCACTTTTAACAGAAAAACAAGTTGAAGCTATATTTGAAGAGTTTGATAATCCGTTAGAAATAATACTGGAAGAAGATATAGATGCTCTATGTAGAGTGAAAGGAATTAAAGAAAAAACAGCTAATGATATTATAAGTAAAGTTAAAAACAATTTAGATTATTCATCTGTTTACATAGAATTAAAACAATATGAATTAACTGATAAAATGATAAAGAAACTAGTTGAAAGATATAAAAGTCCAGAAGTAGTTGTAAATAAAATAAAAGAAAATCCTTATATCTTAGCAACAGAAATTGATGGTGTTGGTTTTAGAAAAGCAGATGAATTAGCACTTAGAGGTGGAATGAAAAGAAATTCTAAACAAAGATTAGGTGCTTTTATATTATATTACTTAAAAGAACAAGCTATAACAGGTAGAAGTTATGTTCCACAAACAGAACTTATGGCAAATATAGTTAATACTTTAGAATTTGATACAAGAGATGCTGAAGGTATGAGCAGTCTTAAAGAAACTATTTATGATTTAAGAGAAGAAAATAAAATATGGTGGAATAAAGAAAAATCAATAATGGCTTTAACTTATTATCTTAACTTAGAATTTAAAATTGCAGAAGAACTATTTAGAATAGCTAACGGACACAATTCATTTTCATTTGAAGATTGGGAAAGAATAGTTAAAGAAATTGAAAAAGAGCAAGGATGGAATTATACTTCAGAACAAAAAGAGGGTGTTTATACTTCTTTAATAAAGAATTTAGTAGTAATAACAGGTCTTGCAGGTACAGGTAAAACTACAGTAACTAAAGCTATGACAAGAGTATTAGAAGGATATAAACTAGGTCAATGTGCTTTAAGTGGTAGAGCTAGTCAAAGGATAGCAGAATCTACAGAAAAAGAAGCTAGTACAATACACAAACTTTTAGAAATTAAAAGAGGTTTACCTACTTATGATAGAGATTATCCTTTACCACAGGATATAATAATACTTGATGAAGCATCTATGGTAAACTTAGAACTATTCTTACAATTATTAAAAGCTATAAAAACAGGTACTAAACTAATAATATTAGGTGACTATGGACAATTAAGTTCTATTGGAGCAGGTAATGTATTTATGGATATGTTAGAGAGTAAGGTTATTACAGCAGTAAACTTAACTATAATTCATAGACAAGCTCAAGCAAGTGCGATTATAAGTAAATCAATAGATATTAGAAATCAAAAACAATTATTTAATAGTAGTTTTGAAGGAGATACTATTTTAGGAGAATTACAAGACTTAGAGTTAAATATAAGAAAAGATGATACTAATTCTTTAGTTGAAATAGTGAGAAAATATGAATATCACTTAAATAGATTAGGAGATATGCACAAAGTACAAGTTATAGTTCCAACTAGACAAAGAGGTACTTTATGTTGTGCAACAATCAATGAAGCTATTCAAAGAAGATTTAATAAACATAAAGAAGAAGAAGGAATAGCTATACAAGGACAAAAAGGTTATGAATATACGCTTTTTCAAGGGGATAAGGTTATAGTAACTAAGAATAATTACAAAGTATTTAGTGCAGATAGTGAAGAAGAAATGCCTATTTTTAATGGTAACTTAGGTACTATATTAGAAATAAACTTAACTAAAAAAGAAGCAGTAGTAGATATAATTGGTACAGGAAAAGTAAGATTAAGTTATTCAGATTTAAAATCTTTAGAACTAGGCTATGCCACAACTTGTCATAAATTACAAGGAAGTAGTACAGATACAGTTATTGTAGCAGTAGATTTTAGTGGGTATACACTTTTATCATGCGAATGGCTTTATACAGCTATTACAAGAGCAGAAAAATATTGTGTTCTATGGGGAATAAATAGAGCTATTAGAACTGCTATTTCTAAAGTACAAACTAAGAATAAAGCGACTTTCTTACCTATGGCGTTAACAGGGAATAAGAAAGAAGAACTTTAATTTAAAAAAAATAAGAAAAAATATAGTAAGTCTAATATATTTCATTGACAAAGAATTAAACTTACTATATAATAAAATTGTAATTTAGGAAAAGGAGCGATAAAAATGAAAGACAGAATTGAATTGCATAATGGTGATTGTCTGGAAATTATGAAAAGGATGAAAAGCGAGAGCGTCGATTTAATTGTAACAGACCCTCCATACAACCTATCAAAAAAAAATAATTTTAAAAGTATGGGTAGAGTAGGAATAGATTTTGGGGAATGGGATAAAGGATTTGACTTAACCTCATGGATTAAAGTTGCTGAAACAACGTTAAAGAAAGGGGGTAACATAGTTATATTTAATGATTGGAAAAATATGACTTATATCACAAAGGCATTAGAAGAGAATGGTTTTGTGATAAAAGATTTAATTAGATGGAAGAAAACGAATGCCATGCCCAGAAACAGAGATAGAAGATTTATAACTGATTATGAGGTTGCTGTCTGGGCGGTTAAAAAAGGTGCTAAATGGACTTTTAATAGACTAAGTGCTACATATGAAATACCAGAAATAGTGGGTGGATTAACACCAAAATCAGAAAAGAAGGTGAGTTCCCATCCTACACAAAAACCTATATATGTAATGGAATGGATAGTTAAAAGATTGAGTAATGAGAATGATTTAATTTTAGACCCATTTACAGGAAGTGGTAGCACAGGAGTAGCTTGTGTAAACACCAATAGAAAATTTATAGGTATAGAACTAGAAGAAAAATATTTTGATATAGCTAAACAAAGAATAGAGGAGTTACATATATAGGTAAAAACATATTGACAAAAAACTAAACTATTGTATAATTAAATCATAAATTGAACAAAAGGAGTAATAAACATGGATAAAAATTGTAGAAATTGTAAATGGTTCGATTGCGGAAACTGTAACAATGGGGATTTGGGAGTAACTTTAGACACATATGATGAAGCAATCAGTAGAGTTGAAGATGGCCATATAGGTGATATGTTAAGTGATAAAATAGGTGATATAAAATTAGCTATTGCTCAATGCTTAATAGATAAAGAATACATAAAAAAGACAGCTATAAAGAAAGTTAGAGAAGATGAAGACATAGAAATAGATTATAAAGAAATTATAGATGATACTATACATGAAGCTATAGATTTAGTTTTCTCAAATATAGAACCACAAGCAACTATAAGTAATCCAGAGAGTTTTTATTGTTGTAAATGGGAATAAATCTAAATTAAAAGTGCAGTTTTAAACAAAAAAAATTATAACAAATAAAAAGGAGAATTAAAATGAAAGAAAAAATTAAACTATTAGATGCTTTTGCTGGTGTAGGAGCTTTACATATGGCTTTAAAAAGAAATAATATTGATGTAAATCTTGTTGGATTAAGCGAGATAGATGTGGACGCAATAATAAATTATGCCGCTATTCACAAGACTGATGAGTTTGAAATAAATGATTTTGAATTTCCTAGTATAGGGGTATCGTCAGGAAAATGCGGATTTACAACGTTAAGAGTATTTTCCCCGCT
>CAUWNL010000020.1:0-40863 GCA_963559995.1 uncultured Sarcina sp. | reverse complement strand
ATATAACCTAATATCTCTACTACCTTTTCAGATTCATGATTAATCTCATTAGGCAATTCCACATTCTTCTCATGGTTTCTTAAAAGGTAGGCTAAAAATATCATTAACATATAATTTAATATAACATCACTATATTTTTCATCATGAATATATTCATTAACCATAGTCAATATATTGCTTTTTAAAATTCTATCCTTTCCTGTATGAAATATAATATAGTTATTATATCTTTTACTATTTAATATTTTTGTAAAAAATGCTGATAAAATATTATTTTCAGTTAATAATGAAAAAAATATTTCGTTAAATGTACTCCTTTTAATTAATATATTTATAACTAAACTATCGTCAAACACACCTAGTGAGTGCTCAACTTCTGGAGATACGATGCATATATCTCCTAATTTCAAATCTACTCTATCTTCATTTATTGTCTGAGTACAACACCCACTATAGACATATATAAGCTCAAAAAAAGAATGTTTATGATTAAATTTTGGAGTATATCTATAATGTTTTTGAATTAGGATATTGGCTTTATTTTTTTCTTCAAAAAACAATGCTTCATTCATTTCTTCTGGAACTATTACGAATTCTTTAAGTTCTGGAATTAATATATTGTTTTCTTTAACAAAATTTAAATCAATATCTTCAATAAACTTCTTTAGTTTTTCCTCATTATCTTTGCAATGATAGTATTCTTTATAACACTTTTCATCTTCTGTGTACTCCATTAGAAATTTTTCGACTTCTTCTATATTCATGTATACATCACTAATCCTTTTTATTTACTAATATTAACATTATACTAAATATTAAAATATATCAACTTTTTTGAATAAATTTCTCAATTGGCTATTGAAAACATTTACTATATTATTAGTATTGTAATTATTTAAATAAATATTAAAGGAGAGAATTACTATGAAAATCGGAATTTGGAGGCAAAGAATTGGATATGGAGTCTCTGATCTTGCATGCAACCTTATTTGGCAAATGATTAGCCTTTATCTTATGTTCTTTTATACAGATGTAATGGGATTAAATGCTTTAGCTATTAGCGCTATGTTTGTTGTTACAAGAGTAATTGATGGGGTTACTGATTTACTTGTAGGCTTTGCTATAGATAAAACAAATACAAAGTGGGGAAAATCACGCCCATATTTTTTATTTGGTGCAATTCCTTTTGCAGTTTGTGCATTTTTAGCATTCAGTGTCCCTGACTTATCATCTAATGGAAAACTAATATATGCATATGTTACTTATTTCTTTTTATCTCTTTGTTATACAATTGTTAATATTCCTATGGCATCAATATTACCTAGTTTAACCTCTGATACCCAAGAAAGAACCTCTTTAGCTTCATCTAGAATGTTCTTTTCATTTATAGGCTCAACTACTGTTTCTTCCTTTGCATTAATTTTAGTGTCATTCTTTGGTAAAGGTAATCAAGCTTTAGGATTTAAGAATACAATGCTTCTATTTGGTGTTATTAGTTGCATAATCTTCTTTATTTCTTTCTTCAATACTAGAGAGACAGTAGAAGTTGTTCAACAAAAAGTAACTTTTAAGAAAGCAGTATTGTCACTTAAAGATAACACACCTTGGAAAATTTTTGCTTTGAATATTATATTTATGTTTGGAGCTTTATTTATCCAATCTGCAGCATTAGTTTATTACTTTACTTATTACGTTGGGAATGTAGCATTAGGTTCTATCGTTGCTACTATTACATCTCTTGTTCCTATAGCATCAAACTTTATTGTTCCATCTTTAAGTAAAAAACTTGGAAAAACAAAATTATTTTTAATTGGTTCTGTAATTAATATTATTGGTATGTTTATAATCTTATTTGCTGGAATTAATACCACAATAATTATTACAGGTGCTTTTATATCAGCGTTTGGCTTTGGCTTAAAACAAACAATTTATTTCTCAATGCAAGCAGATCCTGTTGATTATGGTGAATGGAAAACTGGAGTAAATGCTGCTGGTACACTATCTGCTGCGAATGGTTTTATTGGTAAATGTGCACAAGCCCTAGCTGGAGGTTTATCTGGGATATTATTAGCAGCTGGTGGATATGTTGCAAATACAACTCAAATTCCTAGTGCTCTACTTTCTATTAAAGCTTTATATTTATTTATTCCAATAGCTTTAACAATAGCTTCATTTATCACTATGAAATTCTATAAATTAGATGAAATATATCCACAAATTAAAGAAGAACTAGATGCTCGTAACTCTGTTGCAACGCAATAAATAATAGATTATGGAGGAATTCAAGATGAACAATACTACAAAATTTTTAAATATAGCAGAAAGTTTAAAGCCTAAATTAATAGAATCTACAGTTAGACCTAAATTAGAAGTTAGCATTTTACCAAATAAAACCGGACTTCATGGATGGAGTGTTCAAACTGTCGGTAGTATTTACGATCTAGGTAAAAAATCTTTAGGTACTAATGATAGCTTTACAGTTGATTTTGGTAATCACTATGTAGGTTATTTAAACTTAAAAATTAATTCTTTAGGAAGCCCTCAAGATGCCCCTTTAAGATTAAAATTAACTTTAGGTGAAGTTCCATGTGAAATAGCAGAACCTCATGAAAATTACAATGGTTGGATTAGCAAATCTTGGCTTCAACAGGAAATAATAAATATAGATGTATTACCTTGTACAATAACATTACCTAGAAGATATGCTTTTAGATATTTAAAGATTGAGATTATAGCAACTTCTCAAAAATATACTGTCCAATTTGAAGATATAAGTGTAACATCTGTAACTTCTGCTGCTATTTCAAAAATTACGCCTTTACCTAGTTCTTTAGATAAAGAGTTAATTGATATGGATAAAGTAGCTATAAGAACACTTAAAAACTGTATGCATTTAGTCTTTGAAGATGGTCCTAAAAGAGATAGACGATTATGGATTGGAGATTTAAGACTTCAAGCTCTTGCAAATTATTATAGTATTAAAAATTATGATTTAGTTAAAAGATGTCTCTACCTTTTTGCTGGACTCCCAGAAGAAAATGGACAAATTGGAGCCCGTCTTTTCTTAGAGCCCAAACTTTTAGTTGATGATACTATTTTATTTGATTACTCCCTATTCTTTGTTTCAATTCTTCATGATTATTATTTAGAAACAAAAGATCTTGATACACTTCATGATTTATGGCCTGTTGCAATGAAACAAATTGAAATTGCCCTATCTAGACTTGATGAAAATAACATTGTTGTAGATAGTGACGAATGGTGGAGCTTTACTGATTGGCATCCTGATTTAAACAAACAAGCTCCCGCTCAAGCTGTTTTAATTTATACTATGAAACAAAGCAAAGTATTAGCTGAAATACTAAAAGATACTGGCGCTATAGAATATTTAATCAAGAACATTGAAACTACTTCAACTGCCGCATTAAAATATTTATTCGATAAAGAACAAGGATTATTTATCAGTGGAAAGGATAGACAAGTCTCCTGGGCATCTCAAGCATGGATGGTTTTAGCTGGAGTCTTAAGCAGAGAGGGAAACTCAACTGTATTAGATACATTATTCAAAGTTAATCCTGAAATAAACATGGTAACTCCTTATATGTATCATCATTTAATTGAAGCCCTTATAATAAGTGATAAAAAAGATACAGCTTTACGTCTTATGAAATCTTATTGGGGAGAAATGCTAAAAGATGGTGCTGATTGTTTTTGGGAGCTATATAACCCTAATAATAAATTTGAATCTCCTTATGGTTCAAACCTTATAAATAGCTATTGTCATGCATGGAGCTGTACTCCAACATATTTTATAAGAAAATATTTTTTATAAGAATATTTTCCTATAACAAAATATACCTATAGAGTAGATATAATAAAAAACCCTACTCTATAGTTTTTTATTTATTATTCTTATTAATCAAATGCTTCTTTTGGATATTATAATTATTCAGCTTTCCCATAATAGAAAATGCAGTTTTATATATTTTTAAATAATTCCATTAAATTTTTGCACTTACTCATTTTTATGTCATAATTCTTTAATTTCTTATTCTTTTCTTATACCAATAATTAAAACATCTTCATCAAAACTGTGCATGTTAATAATAGTTTCTTCATTTATCACTACATTTGTGTTAGCGAAACGTCTCTTAGATAAATCAATAGTTTCAAATTCATAATCATTAAGCTTTAAATCTATTACTACATTAGTATTTATTGGGATATATATTAATATAACATCTTTATTATCTGTGGCTGCCATCCTTATTTCATTAGACTTATCAATATAATTTTTCATTGGTCTTACTTTTAATAAACCTTAAAACACTCTCTAATCCATTTTTTCTCGCTTCTTTCATCCTTTTATATGGATTAGAAAAATTTCTATTATCTATATCCATACCTAATCCTAATATATGAAGTATTCTATTATCTTTATATTTACAACTTATTTCTATTCCCGTTAAAAAATCTAAATTATTCTCAATAGCTTCCTTAGAAAATATTTTAACACCTTCAACACTATCATGGTCTGTTAATGCAACTGCACTTATATTGCTTTTTATTGCAAGACTAACTAGTTCTTCTGGTGATAATGTTCCATCAGAAATACAAGAATGAACATGCAGATCAATTATTTTTTTCATAACTTATCTTTAGTGATAGATATCTGTAAGTACCAGCTCCTCACTAAATTCTCCCCCTTTTTTATTATTCATTTTTTAGTATCTAATAAGTTATTTTTTATTTCTAGTTTTATCCATGCTTTAATATATTAACTGTGAACTACTTCTCTAATATTGTATTAATTTAATACTTATATTAATTCTTCCTTAATTATAAAAAAATTGTGTAATCTCAATATATCTAACTATCTATATTTAAGATTACACAATTATTATATATACTTGTCTTTTATTTATATTTAATTTTAACTTTCAATTTCTAAGAAATAATTAATTGGTATTTAAGCTATCTAATATTTATATATTTTATCTTTATTATAAATAATATTGCCTTCTTTACCATCTAACCTTTTAAAGTTTTTACCAATAGCTTTTGCAATATAATTACATTGTCCCATAAATTCAAAGGGCACATCATCTGCCTTTTGTGACATAATCTTATTACAAACCTCTATTACATTATCTATAATATTAGAATTTGCTTCCATGTCATGATGTGATAAAAACACTCTATCATATAAACCTTTAAGCTTTCTATTAATTTGAATCAAATTCTCTCTATACCCTTCAACAGTTAATGCATCATCATCAAATAGAAAGGTAGCTGTATTACATGCATCACCTAGTATTAAAATTTTCTTTTCCTTAATCAAAATAACCATTGACCCCTTTGTATGTCCTGAAAGCTTAAAAACTTGCAAATTAATTTCCCCAAGATCAAAATTGTCTCCATCTTCTAAATTATTAAACCCCATATTTTCATCAGGCTTAACATAATCTTCATCTATGAATTTTGGCATATTCTCTCTTAAGTTCATAGATATATAGTCTTCTCTAACTTCTAATGGACTATATTTTTTAAACACTTCTATATCTTTGTCATTTAAATAGACTTCGTGAAACTCTGGTGCTCCCATAGCGTGATCAACATGGCCATGAGTTAAAATAACTGTAATAGGCTTATTAGTTAACCCTTGAACAAATTCTTTCAAATTACCAACACCTAAACATGTATCCACTAGCACTGCCTTATCTTTGCCTTCAATTAAATATAAAAGTTCTCCTGTTAAACTTACTATTTTAGTTATATTGTCATCTACCTTTTCAGCTTTATAATAGCCCATATTTTCACCTCTTTATATTATTTTTCAATCTTTGTAATCTTAGATATAAGCTCATCTATTAGTTCTTTAGAGAAACCTAAAAATCCTAAATTCTCTAAAGTGCTTAAACTTTCACTTAAAAAATCTTCATCTTTATTTTCTAAGAAACTATATAAATTAGGTGAGAGTTCCTTAATGATATTTACCGCATCTTCATTTTTTATCATATCTCTAAAAAGAGTCTTTTCAGTAAATAATTGCTTCAAATCCTTTAATGGTTTATATCTAAAATTATGCTTTCCTGCCTCTAATTCTATTTCATCACTATCACATAATGGCAATTTAATTGTTCCAGAACAATTAAATGGAACTTCTACATTTATCTCAATCATTCCATTCTCACATATTCTCCACTCTAAAGAATATTTTCCTGAAATTGACTCATAGCTTCCTTTTATATTCCCAATCTTATTATCTATTTGTGGAACAAACCTTACCTTTTTAAATCCTATACCTACAGATTGTATACCTAAAATATTTCTATAAATATATTCAAGTACAGCACCAAAGGAATAATGATTTAAAGAATTCATTGCTATCCCACTTACAGTTCCATCATCTAAAACTGAATTCCATCTTTCCCAAATAGTTGTAGCACCTAAGTTTATACAGTGCATCCATCCTGGATATTCTTCTTGTAATAAGAAATATAATGCTTCCTCTTCAAAGCCATTTTCAGCTAATACTTTGCACATCATTGGAGCCCCAACAAAACCACATTTTAGCTTGTAACAATCTTTATATAATCTAGTTTTTAATCCTTCTATTATTTTTTCTTTATCTTTATATATTCCAAAATTTAAAGCTATTAAATAAGCTGTCTGTGTATCTACACACATACGACCACTTTCTGAAAAATACTCACTAAAAATTGCTTTAATTATATTTTCGTAAAGTTTTGTGTAATATTTTTCATCTTGATATTTACCTAGTACTTTTGCTGCATTTGCTATATTTTTTACAGAGTTTGCATAGTAACACGATGCTATAAAATAATCATCTGTTCCACCTTTCATGCTTTGCTCTGTTTTTCCATCTAATGCTAGCCAATCTCCAATATGATTTCCAAAATCAAATAAATACCTCTTACCTCTTTTTTCATCCTCTCTATTTATATAATCTACCCAATCCTTCATGACGCAATAATGTTTATTCAACAGCTCTTTATCACCATAATATTCATATAAAACAGTTGGAAGTATTGTTGCAACATCCCCTCATACACTACATACTACAGCATATTTAGGATCAAAAACTGGAATTACTCCTGGTACTATTCCATCTAATTTTTCTTGTTCTACACGTAAATCATGAATAAACTTATCATAAAAAGCTCTTGTATCCATGTTGTAGCATGCTGTTCTTGAAAATATTTGTGCATCTCCAGTCCATGCTAATCTCTCATCCCTTTGTGGACAATCAGTTGGAAAATCTAAAAAGTTAGATTTTTGTCCCCACATACAGTTAGCTATAAGCCTATTTAATTTTTTATTTCCAGTTTCTATTTCTCCTGTAATATCCATATCTGAATATAAAACAGCCCCCATGAAGTCCTCTTTATGTATTTCCCCAATCCATCCACTTACTCTTACAAATCTAAAACCAAAATAAGTGAAATGAGGTCTTACAAGTTCCTTTTCTCCATTTGAGATATATACAAATTGTGATTTAGCAGAACGGTAATTATCATTATAGAAGTTACCATTTTGTAATATTTCTCCAAAATCTAATGTGATTTTAGTACCTTTAGGTTGATTACATAAAAACTTTACATACCCTGCAAAATTTTGCCCAAAATCAAGGACTACTTCATTTTTAGGTGTTGTTATAATGTCTTTTACTTGTACAATTTCTTTTTCTTTAACAGGCAAACTATAACGCTCTATAAGCTTTTGTTTTACATCATTTACTATTTCGACCTGTTTTACAACGTTTTCTTTTTGTTCCCATAAAATTTTATTATATATTTCTCCATCATATATATCGCTTAATTCAATATTACTTCCTCTATATTTCCACATACCATCAGTGCCAATTACCTGTACTTCTCCATCTTCAAACTCTAAATAAATTTCAGCAATAACCATAAACTTATCACCAAAATTTTCTTTAAATCCTCCTAAACCAAACCTTCCTTTATACCATCCATTTCCTAATAATATATCTATATTATTTTTTTCACTTAACATATCTGTAATATCATAGGTTTGATATTGATATTCTTCTCTGTAATCACTATATAATGGAGCTAATAGTTCATCACCTATCTTTTTATCATTTAAATATGCTTCATAAAGTCCAAGTCCACATATATATATCCTAGCTTTTTTAACTTTTTTATAAAGTTTAAATTCTCTAAAAAATATAGGATGAAATTTATCATTCTCTTCTGTTGTAATCCATTTTCCACTCCATTTTTCAGACATCTTTCCAGTTTCAAAGAAAGCTACTTCACTAAAGGCTGTTTCTCCATTGTCCCCTTCTACATATACTCTATAAAAATATCTTGTATGTGGCATGCACTTAATTTCTAATATTTCACAAGAGGAATTTAAATTTTTTCCTTCTTTAGAATAAATAGTATTATTAAATTTATTATCTAAACTTACATCAATACCTATGCTTTTTGCTATCTTAGCTTCTGTATCTCTTATCTTCCAGGAACATTTTATTTTATCATATGAAAATCCAATAGGATTTTTTATTCCATTTATCCTTAAGCTTTTTACTTTCATTTATACCACTCTCCTTTAGTTTACACACTGTTTTTATAATTATTTTACAATATAAATAAACCATAAATAAATACTTAGATATGTCAAAGATAATAGCCCATTTCTGACACAAGCTGTTAAAATAAACAACGTTTTCACTTATAATATTTAATGATATAATCATATTTAGTTATTGCTATAGAAATTTCACTTTTAAGTGAACTACATACATTTTAAATAACTTGTTATTTTTATAAAATTTTAAGGAGGTTACTTTGTTGAATATCCATACTTTTGAAAAATATTTTCCTTTAGATTCAATAGAAATTAAATATAAACATCTTTATGTAAAACATCCAGAACTTAATTTAGATGTACCATCTACATTAAGTAATTTTGATAAGGAAATCAACAAATTAAATGGGTATAATGATTTATACAAATTAGATCCATCTGGTTTTTCTCCTAATGATATTTTGCTTGAAAACATAATTCCAGCTACTGTAGATGTGGCTATAACAAAACATAGTAGATATAGCCCTGCATTTTTACACAGACACAATTTTTTTGAAATATCTTATGTACTAAGGGGAAGTTGTAAAAATCAAATAGCAGATAAAATGTTCATTATGAAAAAAGGAGACATTTGCATTATAGCTCCTAATATTAATCACGGTGTTAGCGTATTTTCAGACGATTCTATTATTATAAATATGTTAGTTAAAAGCAGTATCTTTGAAAAAGCCTTTTGGAATGTATTAATTAATAAAGATATTCTGTCTTCATTTTTCTCTGGTGCACTGTATTCATCTATTTCCCTACCATACCTATTTTTTAATACTGAAAACGATACTGTAATAGAAAGTGCTATTATTAATATGTATGAAGAGTTTAATTTTCCTAAACTTTACTCTAAACAAATGATAAATATACTCGTTAGTTCATTTTTTATAACACTTTTAAGAAATTATGGAGAAAGTGTTGTTATTCCAAATCCTGCTGGAAATAAACTAGAGGCTAATATAATTACTATTTTAAATTATATTGACTCAAATTATCAGGATATAACATTAAGAAAATTATCTATGTTTTTTAATTATAGTGAAAGACAAATGACTCGTATTTTAAAAGATTATACAGGTCAAACATTTATTAATATTATTCAAGATATTAAAATTCAAAAGGCTCGTGAACTTTTAATAAACTCTAAAATCCCTATTCAAAAAATTATTGATATTATAGGTTATTCTAACAACAGTCATTTTTATAATATCTTTAAAAAATATTACAATATGACACCTTTTGAGTATAGGAATAAAGCATGTCATAAATTGATATAAAGAAATGACCTCTAGTGTCAATGACTTAAGAGAGAAAATTTTCTAAAATATAGTTGTACAAATTAATTATCTTATTTTATGTAAACGATGATAAATAAGATATAGAGTTATAAATTCTACAACTTTATTTAATAGAATTACATAAATGAATTAATAGGAGGGTTTACTTTGAAGAAAAATGGTTTAATGAAATTTTCTCTTTTATCAATTTCACTAGTTTTAACCTCATCAGGAGCTATTGCAGCTGACATTCCAGCTATAGCAAAGGCTTTTCCAACTCAATCGGTATCATCTATACAATTATTGATAACGATTCCTGGAATATCTGTAGTAATCTTTGTATTATTAAGTAGTTTTATATCTAAAATACTTGGTGAAAAACAAACGGTTATTTTAGGGTTATTTATTGCTTTATTCTCTAGTATAATTCCTATATTTAGTGATAATTACACAGCAATTTTAATTTCCCGTATTTTCCTTGGTGTTGGTTTTGGACTCTTTAATTCTTTAGCTGTTAGCTTAATTGGATTCTTCTTTGATGGCTATGAACGTACAAAATTAGTTGGCTTTCAAAATGCGTTTCAATCAATTGGACTTGCAGTTATGACCTATTTAGTAGGTATATTAATTAATATTAATTGGCATATGACTTTTTGTGTTTATTTAATAATAATACCTATAATAATATTTTTCGTTTTCTTTGTTCCATCTACTAAAAGACCTGAGAATGCTAATGAAGAAACTGAAAAAACTAAACTTAAACAAACAACTAACTGGCATGTAATCTTATACCTTTTAATATTTGTTATTCTTCTTATAATTTCAGCACCTACAAATCTTGATTTAGCATTATTATTTGTTCATAGTGGATATGGAACAGCAACAGATGCTAGTACAGTTTTAAGCATTGGATCATTAGTTGGTATGTTAGCAGGCTTTAGCTTCGGAGTGATATTTAAAAAGATAAACCATTTTGTATTACCTGCTTCATTTATTTTAACAGCTCTTTCACTTTTATTAATTGCTGTATCTAATAATGTTTTAATGGCTTCTGTTGGAGCTGTAGCAGCTACATTCTTTGGTTGTTTTGCTATGCCATACTTGTTTAATCAAGCTTTAAACGTTTCACCAAAAGGTTCTGAAACTCTTTCTGTTTCATTACTTTTAGTAGGAGCAAATATTGGAGGAGCTATTTCCCCATATGGTATTAAACTTTTATCAATATTATCTGGTACAACAAAAATCAACGGAATATTTGTAGTTAGTGCTATAGCATTTATTATACTTGCTATAATATTCTTAATATATGTCTTTAAAATAAGAAAATCACAATCTATGCCTAGATAGGCTGTTTAATAATTATATAAATATCTCTATAAATAGTTACTAGAAAACATTTTCTAGTAACTATTTAATTTTTATAAAAAGTATAGGAACAAAGAAAAATGATACTTTGTTCCTATTTTAAATAATATATAACTCTATTTATTCTATATATTTTATTATAAATATTTCATCATATTATCTAATATAACATTATAAGCATTAGCATACATATGAACTCCCTCTACTGTATACTCTTTCTTTAATCTTCCCTCTTTATCAGTTAACCCTTCATTTACATCAATATATTCATAGTCAACTTTCTTAGCTAATTCCTTAATAGCCTTATTTGCTATTCTTATATTTTCATTATTACGTGTTATAAAAGCATTTCTTTCCCAATCATTTTCAGGAATCTTTGCTACCTCATTTATGGGGTAGTATGCCATAACATAGACCTTAGCATTTGGCAGTTTAATCCTTATTTTATTTAATATAATTTCATAGTTTTTTATTAATTTTTCTAGTGAGTAATTAACTCCTCCTATATCATTTGTTCCAATATTTATAAATATCTTAGATGGCTCTATCTTAAAAATCATTTCATCCATATGTTCTAAAAAATCATTAGTGGTAAATCCACCAACACCTCTATTATATATAATTTTATTTATTCCCCTACTCATTAATAACTCATTTATAGGGAAATGCTCCATTAAGGATGAACCTGTAAACAAAGTTTGTCCTTTTATAATTAATTCATTTAAATGTTTTAATTTATTAACTCTATCCTTTTGTTGATTTTTAAAAATATTTAGTATTTCTTGTTCTATATTATTGCTTACTTCCTCCATTTTATATTCTCCTTTTTTCTATAAACACTTTATACTTTTTAAATTATTCTTATAATTCTTTAATGGCTTCTGCTATAACATCTGCTAAATCTTCAGCCTGAGGCACAAAACCTAGCCTATCAATAAACGCATGAGTCATTCCTTTATATCTATAACAAGTTACATCAACCCCTGCATCTTTAAGTTGCTTTCCATAAAACTCTGTTTGGATTCTAAGGCCATCAAATTCTGCTCCAATTAAAATAGTTTTTGGTAAAGCCCCATGAGATTTTGCTAACATTGGACTGACATATTCATTGTTAGCTAACTTAGGATCTAGCAAATAACTACTTTTCATTGGATCATTATCTATGCTGCTTGGCTTTCCTAGACCAGCCATCCCTCTAATTTTATCTTCAAGTTCTGGTGCCATTTTAATCATACTTTCTGACCATTCATATCCTGGAATCTTTGTCTCCCCTAGGGCTAGTGCTGGATAAATTAATACCTCCATTACAACCATTGGAACATCTTCATTTCTTGCCTTTAAAGATATTGCCGCTGCATAATTTCCTCCTGCGCTATCTCCTCCAATTGTAATTTTAGTTTTATCTATTCCATACTTTTTTGCATTATCATATATATGCTTTACTGCAAAATAGTTATCATTAAATCCATTTGGAAAAGGTTTTTCTGGCGCTAATGAATAATCTACGTTAAATACTACACAATTAGCTTTTTCTGCTATAAGTTTGCAGAAATTTTCTACTACATATGTAGTTCCACCAATCCATCCACCACCGTGGAAGAATACTAAAGCCTTATTATTTTCCTTGTCTTCAATATGTCTTGGATAGTACCTCCATAGTCCAACCTCATTACCACTATCATTTATAGTTTCAAATTTTGTATAAATTTCAACAGTATTTAAGTTTAAGTTTGGAAAGCCCATACTGTTTCTAATCATAGAAACTAATGTATCTAAAGATGAAGCTTCTTGTTCTTTTACATCTTCAAAATCAAATTCTCCATTTCTTCCTTTATCATTGTTATCGTTTAAATGAGATGTCCAGTGACCATCAATAACTGATTCCTCACAAGGATCTAAGTAACCTTCTCTATTTTCCCCTGGACTTGGTTTTAATATTATTTTTACACCATTATTTTCTATTTCTTTAGTCCTATTTCTTAAGATATCTAAATATTCTTTTGGATATTTTCTCATAATAATCACTCCCTTACCATTATTATATCATAAACGTTTACATGATTAACTTAAAAAATATTAATTATTTAAAATAAAGTTATAACTCATATATCCTTTGTTTTATTATTTATATTAATAATTCTAGATTTTTATCATAATTATCATGATTTATACAAATTCCATGAATTACTATAACAAAATCTAACTAATAATTAATACTTTTTTATATTAGTTTATCATGTTTTCTACTGAGCAACATTAAAAATTTAGTAATTCTTTTATAGAATACACCTAAATACCTTTCTAATAACATAGTTTACAAAGTAAATAAAACCTAATAAGTACTTTAATTTACTTAGTAGGTTTCACACTATAATAAATATATTTAATTTTATTATTCTTTATGTGCTTTCATTTTTGCTTTCATTTCTTCAATGGCTGGATAGTATTTCTCAAGTGGATAGAACTTTAAGCAAACTACTATAATTACACAAATAATTGCTGGAATTCCAAAACGTAAGCAGTTAAGTGTAAATAATGTTGATTCTGGTTGTTATCCAATTGCCCCTGCTATATATCCTGACACTGCTAATAATGCAAGTATCCCAGAGTTAACTACTGTAGTACCACATTTTTGAGCAAAACCTTTAATTGCAGAGATTGTCCCATTTAAAGATATACCCTCTTCTAATTGAATAAAATCTATTGTATCGTTTACTAATACGTTTACTAAAGCATTAGACATTGCTCCTATTGCAGTAGCTAGGAATGAGGTTACATAAAGTACTATTAAGTTTTTCCCAAAAAGAAAAGCAACCCCATAACATATAAAAGTTAATGATTGAGTAACTATTAGTGCTTTTTGACCTGTTTTAAATATCCTAAGGACAATAGGCATAAGGACTACCATTGAAACTAAGGCTCCTATAGATACAATTCCCATATATAAAGATATAAGGTCAGGTCTTGCCATATAATACATCATATAATATACAGATGATGAAAACATTAATCCGTATCCCATAGCTGCTAAACACCATACTAACATAATTGGATAAAGTTGTTTATGCTTAAATAAGGTTTTTAAATCTTGTAGAATTGGGCGTTTTTCAACTGGTGCTAAATATCTTTCTTTAGAAGTTGCAAATAATCCCCAAAATGCAACAATACATAATACTCCGTATATGGCCATAAGCGGAACATAACTTCCATTAAAAATAGATGTTAACTGAGTTGTAAAAGTGGATGCAACTGTAAATGATAAAGCACATACACCTGCTCCTAAAGCAATGACTTTATTACGTGCTCCATTCTCCTGTGTCACTGCTGGTAAAATTGCCATTTGAGGCATAGTTAAAATTGTATATAACATTCCATAAGCTATATATACAACTGCTACGTAAATAACCTTTTGATTCCTACTTAACCCTTGTGGATTTAAAAATAATAATACACCAACAATAGCCATCAAAACTGGAAATATTGTAAAGTAGGGCCTGTACCTACCGTATTTTGTTTGTGTTCTATCTGCAATAGTTCCCATAATTGGATCATTTATAGCATCCCATAGACTAGCAATAAGCATAATTGCAGATGCTGCTGCAGCTGAAATTCCTATATTATCTGTCATAAATACTGAAAAATAACTAGCTATGGTTGCTGAAATTAACATTGTACCGCCATTAAGAGATGTAGCATGAAACCACTTAAAAGCGGTGCTAACCTCTTTAGATGAAGCCTCTTTTCCTCTAACGTTTTCAACTATCATTTTAACACTCCTTTTATACACTTTATCTCTAACCTTTATAATGTTATTTTGTATTTATTATTAATTTAGTATTATTTTACCATTATTTAAATTATATTTTAGCTTAATTATTTATTCACTTTACTGTATATTTTTAATTCTTTATAAGTCAACTTTTAAAAACCTTTACAGTAAGGATAAAATTTTACAGTTAGTTATTTAAATATATATAATTTTAATTTCAAAACATTTACACTATATAGAAAATATACTAAACTAATACTTAGGGGGATGATTTATATGAATTACACACACGAAACTATTAACTTTGGAAACACTGTTCCAATTAAATTCTTTTTAGATAATAAAGGCGTTATACTTCCTCATTGGCACCAAAGTATGGAACTAGTTTTTGTTTTATCCGGAAATGTTGAAGTAACTCTACAAGAAAAAAAATTTAATTTAATAGAGGATGATATCATTCTAATAAATTGCTACGATATTCATTCATTACATTCAGAAAAATGTATACTTGCAGTATTCCAAGTGAATTTATCTATGTTCAATGAAAAGATTATTAATGAAAATACATTAAGATTTCATTGCAATTCTTCTACAAATAAATCAAAAAATAAATTCCGCCCATTGAAGATGATATTAGCTCAAATGATTAAAGCTAATTTAGAAAATGGAAGTTATTTAGGAATTTTAACCAAGTCTTATTCTTATAGGCTTTTATATGAACTTATTTCAGTTTTTGGAGTAGAATATGCTAAAGATTCTAATACTTCTGACAGACAAAATAATCTTAACAGATTATTTGAAATATTAGATTATATTAATATTAATTATAAAGAACGACTTTCACTAAATAATATTGCTGAAAATTATTTTTTATCAGTTCCTTATCTATCTAAAATATTTAAAAAGTATATAGGAATAAATTTTAGCGAGTACCTTAATAATATTAGGCTCTCTCATGCTGTTACAGATTTAATTGAAAGCGAAACATCTATTGAAACTATAGCTTCTAAAAATGGTTTTCCTAATGCTAGAGCTTTTGTTTCATCATTTAAAAATAAAAATGATGTACTCCCAAGTCAATATAGAAAAAATAAGAATAAAACAAAGCTATCTACAAACATAATTAAAAATGGTATAGTGGACTACTTTACCTTTGAGCAACACTCATACCTAAGTAAACTAGCTAAATATTTGAATACAGATGGAGAACCACCTTATTCTCAATCAAAAAAATCTCAATTAATTGATTTAGGAGAAATTGATACACAAAAGAAGCTTAAAAATCTTTTACATAATTTTAAGCAAATCACATGTGTGGGGAAAGCTAAGCATATTTTATATAAAGAAATTCAAGACATGCTAAAAACCATTCAAAAGGATATTAAATTTAAATATATTAAGTTTCATGGCATTTTAGACGATGATATGATGATATATTGTGAAGATACAGATGGAAATATTAATTTAAGTTTTACTTATATAGATAAAGTTATAGATTTTTTATTATCTGTAGATTTAAAACCATTAATTGAACTCTCATTTATGCCTAAAGATTTAGCTAGAGATCTATCTCATACAATGTTTGATAATCCATCTATTATAAGCCCACCAAAGGACATGGATAAATGGAATTATTTAATTAGTAATCTTACTAAACATCTTATTAATAGATATGGTTATCATGAAGTTAAAACTTGGCCATTTTCCCTATGGAATGAACCAGACAGTCCTATATCCATGTTTGGATTTAAAGATGACTCTGACTTCTTTAGGCTTTACAAAAATACTTATAAAACAGTAAAAGAAATCATTCCTGAAATTGTATTTGGTGGGCCATCTGTTATGTCCGAAACTCTTGTAAATAATCCTTGGATTAAAGAATTTGGAGATTATTGCTGTATAAATAACTGTCATCCTGATTTTTTTAACTTTCATTTTTATCCCTTAGAATCTGTACCAACTATAAATGAAAGTAATTTACAACAAATGCCTTATTTAATGCTAAATAAATCAGAAAACATTCTTAAAGAAACTATTGAAAAAATTAATTCTACCCTTAAAAAATTTTCTTTTGACAAGGTACCTTTATTTATGACTGAATGGAACTCTTCTGTATCACATAGAGATCTAATGAATGATACGGCCTTTAAGGCCAGTTATTTAGCTAAGAATATATTGGAAAACTATGATGACTTAAGTAGTTTTGGCTATTGGAGTCTATCTGATTTTATTGAGGAATGTAAGATTCCACAGGATTTATTCCATGGAGGCCTTGGCTTATTCACCTATAATAAAATTAAGAAGCCGCCTTATTATGTACTTACTATGCTAAATAAGTTAGGTAACTCATTAGTAGCCCGTGGTGATGGCTATTTTATAACTAAGCAAAACTACACATATCAAATTATTCTTTATAACTACCAGCATTTTTCTAATCTTTATGCTTCTGGAGAGCTATTTGATATGACTTTCACTAATAGATATACCCCTTTTATTAATACTAAAGTTAAAAAAATTATATTTACATTATGTAACTTAGAGTTTAATAAATATATGTTAAAGGAATCTATAGTTAATAGAACCCATGGTAGCTGTTTTGATAAGTGGGTAGATATGGGAGCATACCCTTTAGAAACTCCTGAAGAAATTCAGACATTAAGTAATCTATCAAATCTAATGATAAGAAAACAAAATATTGAAACTGTAGAAGGACGATATATATTTAGTACTGAACTTGAGCCCCATGAGGTACGCCTTATAGAATTAATACCTAAATACTAAAAAACACCCTAGGGAAATAAGTTCCTAGGGTGTTTTTTAGTATAACCAAATCTTTAAAATATATATTATTTCCCATCTGGATACATACTTTGTATTTCTTTTTCCTTATCAAGAGCCTCTTCTATCCACTGGCACTTAAAGCTATTAAATTTAATAACTCCGTTTTGTGCAAAAACCCCAATATAAGTTCCTGTAAATGTCATAACTTCAGTTATTTCTGTACATAATCCTGCTGCTAACCCCTCTCCTATAGTTATAAATTCTTTATTATCTATACTGTAAGAGAAAATATATCTATCTCTAGTTGATTCAATTCTTAAAGCTATCTTATCTCCTTCAATAATGTGAGATGATACAATATTTTCTAAGTCATAAATCCTCTTATTTAATTCTACATGGAATTCATCTTTATCCTTTCTTACACGGATTTCATAATGATGGGTATCCATATAATAAGCAGTAAGTCCCCCTATTGTTTTATCTTTCATATCTAAATCCATTGTAGCTATTGTTATGGTTTTAAAATCTTTCTGCCTTACTCCTATAAAGGTTGGAGAATGAAATCCTCCACTTAACCCTTTCTTATCTCCCTTTAAAACTATTTTGCTATTTTCTTTATCTATAATATAGTTTTCCATATTAGGATTTCTAATATAGTTAAACTCTAATGGTAAAAAATCTTCATTAAAATCTGTATAAAACTCTGTACCTCTCCTTTTTTGCTCTCCTATAACTGGACCTTTCATTTCAAGTTCTACTTTAGGATATACAGTATATGGCCATCCATTTTCCCACTTCATAGGAACTAAGTATGTTTCTCTCCCTAATTGATGTAACATTGGTCCTATTGGTCTTGCTCCTAGGCATACCATCCACCAATTACCATTATGGTCTTCAAATAAATCTCCATGACCTATGCATTGAACCTTTTCTCCATTAAAATTTCTATGACTTAATATAGGATTATTAGGACATGATTCATAAGGCCCCCATATATTTTTTGAACGTTGTATAGTTACCATATGCCCGTATTCTGTTCCACCTTCAGCTAGTAGTAAATAGTAATAATCATTAATTTTATATATATGGGGAGCTTCTGGACACTTACCAGAAGCTCCATAACTTATAGTCTTTTTATCCGAAATAACTTCCCCTGTATCAGGATTAATTTCAAATAGAATTATAGCTTGTCCTTTTTCATCAAATCCTGTTCCACAATAATATGCTTTATCATCTTCAAAATAAAGGGATGGATCTATTCCCTCATGATTTATCCAAATTGGCTCTGACCACTCTCCCATTGGATTTGTAGTTTTAACAATAAAGTTTCCAACTCCCCTTTTAATTAATTCTGTCATATTAGTTGTTATCATATAAAACACTCCATTATTATAACGGATGGTTGGTGCCAAAATACCAGTTGATGGCATAGCCTCATTTAAAGGTAGTTGAGATTCTCTATTTAAACAGTATCCTATTTGCTTCCAATTAACCAAGTTCCTGCTATGAAATAGTGGAACCCCTGGAAAAAACTCAAAAGTAGATGTGCATAAATAGTAATCCCTATCTACACGCACAATACTTGGGTCTGGATAATATCCTGATAATATTGGATTATAGTAAACTTGTTCTTCCATATATAACACCCCCTTATATATTAAGTAGTTTAACCTACACTTAATAGCTTATTTTTAACTTTTAAGCCTATCTAAACTAATATATTCATTTCTTTACTCATATCATTATCTGATGTTAATTTAATTCTTATCTTATTTTCTTTATTATTCTTTTTTAATATTAATAAGGCTCTACCTTGGAATATCTCTGTTTTTGTTCCATTATAATTATATAAAGTTTTAGGATTTCCACTTCCAAAGCCAATTACATCTGCTCCACCCTCTACTGCAACCTCCAGTATTACTATATCTTCTGTTGCTAAATTTCCTTTACTATCTTGAATTTCTATTGGTATATATATAAGTTCTTTACCTTTTGTATCTTCCACTTTCATTACTATTTCATGATTATTATCCACTGTTTCTAAATCCATTCTTCCTACTTCTATACTATTTTCATAAGATACTGCTGTTAATTTACCTGGTTCATATATAGCATCAAAATAAGTTATAAAATCAACTTCTTTGCCAGTTACCTTTTTACCAAGTGATTTTCCATTACATATTACTTCTACCTCATCACCAGGTGAATATATTTCTAATATTACAGGTTTTCCTTCATACTCCTTATTAAATGTCCAACTTGAAATATTATCGCTTATTACCCAAGGTGTCTTAATTAAATTTTCTCCATATCTATATGGATTTTGAACTGTTATATATGGATTTTTTCTCATTCCAAAAACTATTTCTCTGTAGTATGAAGCAGGTCTTCTAAATCCAGTAATATCTATATCCCCACAATAAGCCAATTGACAAGGATATGTAGCTCCAAATCCTCCCTCTCCCCACTTATATGCTGGTATACCAACTCCAGCTTCTCCAATATAGTCCCATCCTGTCCATGTAAAATCTCCTATTACATGATCACATTTTTCTACTAATGACCAATTCCTTGAAATCTCTGGTGGATAAGTTTCACTTCCTACAATTACTCTATTAGGATAATCCCTTCCATCATTTTCATACCTTGCAGCCATATAGTTATACCCTGCAATATCTGTATATGCACAAGCTTTTTCTAAATTTTTTGTGATTATTGGATGAATAACAATTTTGTCCATATGTTTATCCATTATTGACATAAAATCATTAACATTACCATCTATTGCTCCATCTTTACTTATTTCTGTAACTACATCCTTTGTAATCTTACCTATGGAATCACCAGATGCAAATACACCATTAATAGATGCTAATGTATATCTTGTATTATCTAACTCTTTTATCTTTTTACAAATATCATGACTTATTTTTGTTCCTTGATTAGTTGCAATTTCTGGAATTTCATTTCCAATAGAATATAAAATTACAGAAGGATGATTAAAATCTTTTCTTACCATAGCAGTTACATCTTTTTCCCACCACTCTTGAAAATTCAAACCATAATCATAATCTGACTTACAACGATTCCACATATCACATAATTCATCCATTACATACATTCCAAGTTCATCACAAGCTCTAAGCATAGATTGAGAAATTGGTTGATGGGACATTCTAATTGCGTTAAACCCTGCTTCTTTTAAAATCTTTATTTGACGATATTTTGCATCATCATAAGTTGCCGCTCCTAAAAGACCACTATCATGATGAACACAAGCACCTCTTAATTTTACAGTTTTATTATTTACCCTAAGCCCTCTTTTTGCATCTACCTTTAAAGTACGAATTCCAAATTTACTTATGCTCTCATCTATAACCTTATTATTTTCATATATTCTTGTTACACATGTATATAGATATGGATTTTCTTCATTCCAAAGGTTAGGATTTTCAATTAAGACTCTTTGTAATATTTTTCTTTCATCCTCTTTAAATAAAGTAACCGGAATTTTATCAACAGTTACTACATTTTCATTTTTATCTTTAATAGTTATCTCTACTTCCAATTCTCTAAATCCATAATATTCATTCTTAATTTCAGTTGAAACATTAATAACACCATAGCTATTGTCTATGCTTTCTGTCGCTATCTGTGCTCCATCTGGTGTAATATAAGTTAAGTCAGATACTAGTAAATATACATCTCTATAAATACCACCACCTGAATACCATCTACTATTAGTCATAGCTCCATTACGTACAATTACACGTATTTCATTTTCTTTACCATACTTTAAGTAATCATTTAACCTTGTATAAAATGTCGTGTATCCATATGGATTTTTAGCTACTAACTGCCCATTAACATACACCATGGCATTCATGTATATTCCTTCAAATTTTAATATTACCGCTTTATTTTTATATTCTTCTTCAGCATAGAATAGTTTTACATAGTTATATATATCACCATCTCTATATCCTGTATTTCCCTTATTAAAACTCTTAGCATATGCATCCTTTTCTAACATAGCATCATGGGGAAGTGTTATATCCTTTGCATTTTCTGGTATATTCCATACTAATGCAAATGCATTTTTATCAATCCAATATTTCCATCCATCATTAAATTTTTTTTCTAACATATTATTTCTCTTCCTTTCAAATATAATATTTATTAAAGTTCAATATATCCTATATTTATATTTTTAGGATTTGTCTATAATAAAAATTCCCTTAATTATTAAATAGTTTTTTCTCATATATTTATTTTGATAATTATATATTTTCAATTAAATAACATCAAATATTTTATTCTAATATCTGTATTCCATTATCTTTAAGTAATATATCCTTAAATATAGGTCTTTCTTTATATAAATCATTTGGAAAATGTAGCACATACTTAAATTCTCCATCATGTGTTTTAAATAGCATGCCATGCCCTCCATTTTCCTTAAATAATGGTTTTTCAATTTGTTCCCACGGTCCAAAAATTGATCCACTTTTACATACTGCTTGTCCTATAGCATATCCTGATTTACTCCAACTAGACCAAATTATTAACAACGATTTATTGTCTAATTTCATCACAAAAGGACCGTCTGTAAAATATACATCTCCCTTAACTCCAAATTCCTTTTCTGCAAATGGAACAGGCTTAGCCCAAGATGCCTCTGATGCAGAAAATAACTTTATTGGATTTCCAATTGCACTTTTCAAATCTTTAGATAACTCTAAGACACACATATCTCCATTTGGATTGTCTTCAAATGAATGTGAAAAAATTAAATATATTTTTTCTTCATCAAAGTATAATGTACCATCAATAGAAGCCCAATCTACAGGTGTTAACGGTCCACTATAAAAAGAAAATGGTCCATCTGGGTTTTGTGATTTTAAAATATAAATACCTTTTTTTCTATCACTTGCCCCTAATGTTGTTACTAAATAAAATTCATCTTTGTAAAAATAACATTCAGGAGCCCAATAACTTTCATTTGCAAAAAAGTCCTTTGGTTTATGAAAAATTTCAATTGGTCCTTCCCAGTTATATAAATCATCACTTACATAACAATCAAACCCATCTGCACTTCCCCAACATGTGGCACTTCTTGTTCCATATAAATAATATTTGTCTTTATAAGGTAATATATATGGATCTCTAATATTTATTTCATCTACTTTCATAATACATTCCTCCATACCTAAAAATTATAGTTCTATTTAAATCATATTTTTCAGGTAACTTTATAACTATATTAAATAGTTCTTTATATTCCTTATTATTAAATATGAGATATCCTTTAATTAAGAATATCCCATATTTAATGGTTACATATTATTCATTTACTACATATTTAATCTTGCTTATAATCTCATCAGTTCTATCCATTTCCTCTTCTGTTACGTTAAAGAAAGGTTTAGTTGCTAATGCCCTTATTGACTCATTTCCCATAGCTGAAACCATATATGGTGGTAACATAACTGCAGCTTTCAACTCTTTTCCTAATATTTCTTTTATCTCTTCATTAGCTAAAAGTTCATTTAAACTCATATTTGTACTATAATATCTAACATACGCTTTTGTTGGAATATATTTAAATTCATATATACCAGTAAGTAATTCTATAGAATCATTATTAATCTCAAGGCCACTTTCTTCTAATCTTCTACCATTAACAGCTACACTATTTAAATCTGCATCAGGTAGAATAAGTGTTGCAGTTACATTAAATGGTATTTCAAACTTAAAGTACAAACTTCCATCTTCATTAATATTCCACTGGCTTACGTATTTTCCTACTGGAGAATCATATCTAGCCTTTATATATTTAAATCTATAATCTGGTTTTGGCTCTAATTTAATATGTCTAAATCCTGGATTTTCTTCTGTAGGGTTTATTCCTGCCATAACTCTATACATCCATTCAACTATTGAACCATAAGCATAATGGTTTAATGAGTTCATACCTTCTGGGTTTATCTTTCCATCTGGAAGAACTGAATTCCATCTTTCCCATATAGTTGTGGCTCCCATAGTTATTGGATAAAGCCAACTTGGACATTCTTTATTTAATAATAATTTATAAGCCATTTCATTATATCCATATTTTGATAACACTTTACAAATATAAGGTGTTCCAACAAAACCTGTTTTTAAGTATCCTTTGTCTTTAAGTAATCTAGCATTTAAATCTCTAGCAACTCTTTCTACAAATTCTTCTGGTACTAAGTCCATATATAAAGCAACTATATAAGCTGTTTGATTTTTAAGTGCAAGTCTACCATTTTTACTGAAGAACTCATCTATAATAGCTTGTCTAACTTCATTAGATAATTTTTCATATTCCTTTTCTTCTTTTTCTTTTCCAAGTACCTTTACTGCCTTAGAAGCAAGTCTTGCTGAATATGAATAATAGGCAGAAGCTATAAAAGTTTCCTCTGTTCCCCCTACTGGAATATTTGGATTTTCACCATCTAAAGCAAGCCAATCTCCAAAATGAAACCCTGAATCCCAAAGTTTATTTCCTCCATTTTGTTCATCTTCTCTTTTTATGAAATCAACCCAAGACTTCATGCTTTCAAATTGATTTTCTAATATAGTTTTATCACCATATTGAAGATAAACAGTCCATGGAATTATTGTTGCAGCATCTCCCCAAGCACTTGAACATCCCTTTGACATTTTAGGGTCTGGTACAACCATTGGAACCATTCCATTTATCTTTTCTTGTTCTTTAGCTAAATCATATCCGTACTTACTAAAGAATGCATAAGTGTCCATATTAAAACTTGCAGTATTACAAAAAACCTGTGCATCTCCTGTCCAACCCATTCTCTCATCTCTTTGTGGACAATCTGTTGGTACATCTAAAAAGTTACCCTTTTGTCCCCACATTGCATTTGAAAATAATTTATTAACTAGTGGATTACTAGTTTCTATATATCCTGTTGTATCCATGTCAGAATATACTACACAGCCTGTGAAATCTTCTTTTCTAACTTCCCCATACCATCCTGTTATTTTTACATATCTAAATCCATAGTAAGTAAAATGTGGTCTAACACAAGCTTCTTTTCCATCTGAAATATAAGTATGTTCTGCTTTAGCTTCACGTAAATTATCTCTATAAAAATTACCTTCTTGAAGTAGTTCTCCATATTGTAATAATACCTTAGTTCCCTTTGGTGCATTAATTTTAAACTTAACCCAACCTGTCATGTTTTGCCCCATATCTAAAACTGTTTCACCTAAAGGGGTTTTTATTACTTCTATTGGTTTTATCTCTTCTTTAATAACAACGGGTAGGCTTAATCTTTCAGTTAGCTTATTCATGTCTATATCTATATTTTTAACTCCATAAGTTTTATCAGCGACAAATGTAGCATCATAAACTTCACCATTATAAATAGTACTTGATTTAATTTTGCTTTTCTCTGCTCTCCATGAAGTATCAGTTGAAATAACCTCCCTGCTTCCATCAGTAAAATCAATAATTATATCGCAGATTAAAGCAAACTTATCTCCATAAATATTATCTATTCCGCCTTCAAATCCAAAGTTACCTTTATATAACCCATTGCCTAAAATGACATCTATATTATTTTCACCTAAGTTCAAGGACTCTGTGATATCGTAAGTTTGATATTGAATCCATTTATCATATGCATTAAAGTTTGGAGATAAATACTCATTTCCTGCTTTTACACTATTAATATTAAGTTCATATAAACCTAATCCACAAATATAAGCACGAGCCTTTTTAACTTCTTTTTCTAAACTAAAACTTTTACTTAAAAGTGGATGAATATCACTATTTATATCAGGAGTAATCCAAGACCCCTTCCATGGTTCTTCCATCTTAGCAGTTTCAAACCATGAAGTTTCACTAGTTGCACTATCCCCATTATTAGCCCAAACAGTAACTTTCCAATAATATCTAGTACGTGGCTCTAAATTTATAGGAAGGACAAAACCTAAACTATCAATATCACTACTTTTTCCACTATCATAGATAATATTTTCAAATTTATCATCTAATGAAACTTTTATTTGTGCAGCTTCTTGTTTAGTTGCAATTGTATCCTCTACAATAAATGATACAGTTGGATTATCTAACTTAAAACCTAATGGATTTACTATATGATTAGTTTTCATCTTAATTATTCTCATTTTTATTACCTCTTATACCTTAAATTTATTACCTCATATCTATCTTAACTATGGGCTTTTTCTTCGCATTTTACTAGTTTAGAAAAAGGCCAAAAATACTCTAATAAATAGTCAGTATTTCTTTATCTGTTCTATGAAATTTCTAATGTTTAGATATTCATATATTTTAGAAATTTAGCTATTTTATAAAAGATAATAGAAATTCTCTATACAATTAAATTAACTCTTGAGAATTTCTAATATCAGTACCTATTAAAAAACCCTTTAATTTAAATTCTTTATTTTATCATAATTAAAACTTTGTAAATCTTTCATTGTTAAGGTAGCATTTTTATTCTTTGAAGCATACCCAACTGCTAACACCTTCATATTCCCAGCTAGTGCAGCCTCTACTCCTGCATCTGCATCTTCAACTACCAAGCATTCTTTAGGTTCTATATCTAATTTTTTTGCTGCAAGTAAAAACACCTCTGGGTCTGGTTTACTATTTGTTATTTGTGTCCCATCTGCTATAGCATCAAAATAATTTCCTAAACCTATTTTTTTTAAAATATATACAGTATTTTTACTTGATGAACCAATAGCTATTTTTATATTATTTTTCTTTAAAGTTTCTAAGGTATCCATAACTCCTAAAAGTAAATCATTAGGGGTTAATTCATCTAATAGTTTTCTATATAATAAGTTTTTTCTCTCTGCTAAAGATACTTTTTCCTCCTTTGAATATTTTCTATTGGCTTTTTCTAGTATTATCTCTAAACTTTCCATCCTACTAACTCCACGAAGTCTTTCATTTATCTCTCTATCAAAATAAATGCCTTCTTCATCAGCCATTGTTTTCCAAGCTCTATAATGATACTCATCTGTAGAAACTATAACCCCGTCTAAATCAAAAATAACGCCTTTAATACTCATATCGTTAATTCCTCCAATATTTTATTTAAAATATTTACTTTTAAATATGTGTTGATTCTATAAGACAGTGAAGTTTTTTTATCAACACTGTACTAAAACATAAACTATTTAAAGTTTAGCTCCCCACACATTACAAAATGGATCAATTGGACTTTTCCCTTTAAATTCTGATTTACCTGTAATTTTTTCTATTACTGCATCAACAATATATTCACTAGCTGAATAAGCATTTATAAATGTTTTTATCATTGGAACATCAAGCAAATGATATGGATTTGCTAATGAAATAAACACTGTAGGTATCTCTTTTACAAACCAAGGACCATTTGCTGCCATTAAATGTATCCAATCTAGTCTAACAGTTGTTTGATTACTTGCAGTTTCCACATTAGCTACATAAAGAGCTAAATCATATTTTGATTTTAATTCAGAAACTCCACTCTCAAAAATTTCTCTAAAATCTAAATTTCTATCATCATATATATCAACTTCAAAGCCTTCATTTTCAAGTTTTTCTTTTACCTTATAAGTTGCACTACTTCCGTCTTTAAATCCACCATCATTTTGCTCTCCTAAAATATATAACCTAATCCTTTTATATTTTTCTGGAGTTATTGGAAGTAAATTTTGAGTATCCTTTACTAAAGTAATGCTTTTATCTGCACATTCTTTAGCCCAAGCTTCATGTTCCTTACATTTTAAAACTTTTAACTTTTCCTCATTTGGGACTAAATTTTTTTCTTCCTCTTTTTGTTTATGAAGCCCTAAGCTTGCCTTTGTAGCTAAAATTCTTGTTACTGCTTCATCTACTCTTTCTAATGTTAAAATTCCATTTTCTATTCCCTTTAGCATAAAATTAAAATCTTCTTTTATATCTTTATTAAATAAAAACATATCACAACCTGAAGCAATTGTTTTTGGAATTGCTATTTCCCTTTTTTCAGCACAGGTAAATCCAAGCATTGGTGTTGCATCACTTACTATAAGACCATTAAATCCAAGCTTGTCCCTTAATAGATCATTTAATAATACTTTAGACAGCGTTGCTGGCATTATATCTTCATCTTTTATATCTTTATTAATTTCCTTTTCAAAAGCTGGAAACATTATGTGACCTACCATAACAGTTTGGGCTCCATCTTCTATCATTCCTTTATATACTTTTCCATAAGTCTCATTCCATTTCTCTACTGATAAAGAATTTACTGATGTTAAAAGATGTTGGTCTCTCTCATCTACTCCATCTCCTGGAAAATGCTTTATTGCCACAAGCATATTGCTTTCATCAGTTCCCTTTTTAAAAGCCCTAGCCATCTTTAACACTCTATCACTATCTGAGCCATAAGTTCTTACATTAGTTATAGGATTTCTAAAGTTCATATCAATATCAATAATTGGTCCAAAAGCCCAATTACATCCAACAGCACTTCCTTCTTTTCCGCAAATTACTCCTAATCTATAAGCATTTTCTATATCATCTGTAGCTGCAACTTGCATTTGCTTTCCAAAATATGTTCCATCTATTGCAATCCCATTTCCCCCTGCCTCTAAATTAGCACCTAAAAGCAATGGAACTTTAGAATTTTCTTGAAGAATTTCATGAGTTCTTCTTATAGTTTTACTTAGCTCTGGTCTATACATCATACCGCCAGGTCTTAGTTCCTTTAAAAACTCCTTTAATTCTTCTTCATTATCTGTGGTACCTACAGGACAAAATAGTTGTCCTACCTTTTCTTCTAAAGTCATATTATTAAGGGTTGCTCTTACCCATATTATATCGTTTTCACTTAAATTAAATGGTTTTATTTTTAAATTAATCATACCTATTCCCTTCTATCCTTTAAGCTATTACTTTTCTACTAATTATTTACTATAAGTATATCTTTTTTATCAATATCTTTATTTCCATTTTTTATCCTTATTCTTCTTATTTTTTAATGTATCTATAAATATACTAGCTAACAATTTATTATATTTATGATAATTCGTTTAATTTTATCCTTCCTATTAGTATTATTAGTAATCCTATTACTAAGAATATAAGACAGATTGGGAAAAGCCATCCAATAAATTCACTACCTATTATAGCTCCTCCTACTAGGTTAGCTATTAAACCACCAATTCCCATAAACATACTCCAAACTCCCATATATTCTCCTATTCTTTCTCTTGGACAAATATATGGTATTATAGAAAATATTGATACCATTAACATAACAAAACCTGCACCAAAAACAGCAGCAAATAAATATAACATAAATAAATTTGTTACAAATAAACCAATTACAAAACCTACTATTTGTATTGCTATTGCTAGCATTAAAATCTTTCTCTTATCAAACTTATCACATAATACTCCCATGAATAATCCTAATAGACCTACAACTGATAATATTGTTAATGCATAACTTATACTTTCACTTGAAAAACCATTCATTCTTTTAAAATATGGTATCCAATAAGCCATAAATAAGCCTAAGTTGAATGTAGCAAATGTTCCACCTATAAATAATTTCATTGCTTCTTTATTTTTAAGAAAATCAAGAGTTAATTTTATTTTTTCATTATGTTCTCTTTCTGGATGTTCTTTTACTCCTAAAAGAACTGATATGGTAAATACCACTATTATTATCATTGTTAATATTAGTGGTAACATAGGTGATATGTTAATTAATGAAACCCCAATACCATAAATTACAATCCCACCTAAGTTATAAAAAAGTTTACTCCAACCATTAACTGTACCTATTTGATCATGGTTTACAGCCTCTGGGAACCATGCATAGTATGCTCCTGAATAAAAATTTAGTCCAAAGTATACCACAGTAGCAAATATAAATATTTCTATATACTCATTTGAAATACCTAAAAAGTATAATCCTATCATTAACATAACTGTACTTATAATAATCATAGGTTTTCTTTTACCTATTTTAGTATGTAATCTATCACTTATTGACCCTGCTATATATGATCCAAAAATTGTAGCAACAGAACCCATAGCAACAATTATACTTAATAATTCAGTAGATGATGTTATCCTCTCAACTAATAAAGGTATTATGGTACCATTTAAGTTACTTAATATGCCAATTCCTATAGTAGGTGTGGCAATAAATAATGGTAGCCATTTCTTTTTACTCGCTTTTGTTTCCATAAAATTCATCCTCTCTTACTTTCCTTAACCTTTAGCTTTTTAGCTTACTTCTTTACCATCTTATTTAGATAATCTTTCCTCTAACACTATAATTTTTTGTTAACGTTATCTACATATATTATATAAATTTATATATCATTTTTATTTCCTTATTTATGCCTTTTAGTTGTCTTTTTTTAATTCCACTTTTGTAATTGTTTTCATAAGTTTAAGAAATATATTAATTAATTACTACAAATAAATTAATTTTTGACCTTTGTTCATAAACAAAATAAAAATCAGCATTAAATCTTAAAGAAAAATTTAATGCTGATTCTATCTTTATAAATATGATTTAGTAAAAATATAAACTTTAACTTCGTGAGGTTTTAAATGTTCCATTATCGTATAATCCTTGTCTATGTTTACATGCAATTTTTTTATACTAGGAATAGATTTTGAATTTATATACTCTATATCTTCCTTTGTTATCAACATAGGATGTCCCATTTCTACCCATGTGTCAAAACTAGAACCATCTTTTCTCGTTAACTCCTTAATATAAAGATTATATTTCCCAGTAAGACTAAAGTTAGTTAACTTTATTTCAATATCAATATCTTTATCAATAAATACGTTATATCTATTTCCAATATCTATATTAGATACATCTGACATACTATATATTTTATCAAAATGACAATAGTTGTATAAAAATACCTTATACTGATTATTACTTTTACTTACAAAGTAACCTTCTCCTCTATCAACTATGCTTCCCTCTAACTCATTTAATAATTTAAAGCTATAATAAGCACTTTTTTTTATTCCGTTATTAGTTATAAGGCCTAACCCACCATGAAATCTATTTTTATCTATCTTAAATTCTTCTACATAGTCAGATAATGCCCAATATCCAAAGCTATTTATTTTATCTATATTTTCTAATATATTTTTAAATATATAACTACCTTTATAAAGGGTATCATTTGTTAAATCTCTACAGGATATTGTTGAGTTCCATTCAGTTAAATATATTTCTATGTTATCTAAATTAAATTCATTAAGTTTATTTTTCACTATGTCTATTATATTACTTAAGTAGTTTATATTTGAATCTGTTATAAGACCCTTTTTATGAGTAAAATTATCATTTATATTAAACACTTCATTAGGATATGTGTGAAAACTTATAAAATCAGGAATACACTTATTATCTATTGAATATTTAATATATCTCTCTAACCACTTTGTTCTTTTTATAGTTATTGATGCTATAGCAGGTCCCCCTACCTTAATATCTTTACTTATATCTTTTATTACTTTATAACTTATCTCATAAAGATTATAATAATCCTCTTCGCTGCCACTCCAAAATCCACCTATATCAGGCTCATTCCAAACTTCAAAGTACCAACTTTTAACTTCCTCAACTCCATACCTTTCTATACAATTAACTACAAGTTCATTCACCATAAATGCCCAATATTTATAACTTTTCGGAACACTAGTTATACTTTCACGATAGAACAATGTATGATTTTTATCCCTTGCTAAATCCTTTGGCATAAAACTAAGCTCTATAAAAGGTTTTAAATTTACGCTTAATAAAAAATCAAATAAACTATTTACATAGTTAAAATTAAATTGAACATTTCCATCTTTATCTTCCTGATAAATCATCATTTCATCATCGAAAATTCCATGGAGCCGTATATATTTATATCCTATATCTTTTTGAATTTCTTTTATTTGTTTTTGTATGGCGTCTAAAAGCCCCTCTTTAGCCTTTCCTATTGTCATTAAATTCTTCCAGTTATTTTTTATTACTCCTAAACTATTGTTTAAATCTACAGATATATTTTTACTCACCTGTACCCGTTCATCTTTTATCTTTTCTACATTATCATCATTTAAATATTCTAATATTTCCTTAAAATAGCTAGTTGTATCAACTTCTAAATAATTCTCAATAATCTTTTCACCTTTATTATTTACTGTGTATTTATTAATATTTTTTCTATATATACTAGGGGTTTGGTTATATGCTAACTTAAAAACACTAATAAAGGACTTCACATTTGGAAATCCACTATTAAAAGCAATATCTGTTATAGAATTTTCTGTATTTATTAAATCATCTAATGCATGTTGTAATCTTATTTTATTTACGTAGGTTAAAAAATTTATTCCCATATTTTTCTCAAAAAACTTAGATAAATATTGAGGCGTTAAATATTCCTTTTCCGCAACCTTAGTTAAGGATATATCATTATTAAAGTTTTCTTTTACATAATTAATTATTCTTATTAATCTATCTAAATGCTTATTATTTGCATGCTTATTTTTTATATTAACTTTCACTCTAAAATTATTAGTTAATATGTAAATTAACCCTAACAATAAAGAATTAATTTTTATTTCATAGCCATCCCCTTCTTTATTATATGCCCATACAATTTTAGCTAATATCTTTCTCATTGCTTGAAAGGCTTGAGGCTCGTTTTCATAAGATACAGATTTACAGTCAAATTCTATACTATCAATATCCTTATAGTTGGTTTTTATAAAACTCTCCTCTATTTGAGCAGCTATTACTATATTTTCTGAATTAGAGGTTAGACCATGTATTTTATTGGAATTTACTAAAAATACATCATCTTTTTTTAACATATATTTCTCTCCGTTATAAATTAAGTCCACAGTTCCTGATAAAACGAAGAATATTTCTATACTAGAATGCCAATGGCTATTAATATTTTCTATACTATGAATAAATATATTTATAGGTAATTTATTATTAAATCTAATCATTTCATATGCTGATTCCATTTCATTCTCCTACTATAAGCCTATTTTATATAGACTACATGTGATTGTAGTCTATTTAAGCTTATTATTACTATTATATACCATAATTTCTAAATTACCAACTAGTTATAGAATATAAGTCTCCCTCTAATATTTACTCAAATTATTATCTAAGTTTATTCTCAATAAAGCAACTCAAAGATTTCTTCTATTTCTCCTTATTTTTTCTATAATATTTTCATAAACCTTATATTCAATAGATAAATCCCCATTTCCAATCCCAAGCTTTATATCTTCTCTATTTTCTCCGTGGAAATCTGATCCCCCTGAATATACTAAGCTATATTTATTTATAATATAATCTAAAAATTTATAATCATTATTAGTAAAGGAAGGATAATATCTCTCTACTCCATCTAATCCTTTTCCTACTAAATATTTTATATACTCTTCCTTTTCACTTTCTGTATACCCATATAATCCTATTTTTTTATTATAATGAGCTAAAATAGAAACTCCACCTGATTCTTTTATGATTCTTATTGCATCTTCTACTTTAATAAGTTCTCCTTTTTCATAGGGAACTGGATCTAAATATTTGTCCCATACTTCCTGTGCATTATTACATATATTGTTTTTAATAAAATATCTATGAATGGTATACCTATCAATATATTTATTTGTTGCTAATTCTTTTAAATCATCTAAGGTTAAATCTATTCCTTTATTTTTGATAAATTTTAAAACAACATTTACTCCTAATTCTCTTGCCTCTTTCATCTCTTCATAAGGTTTAATAAATTTTACATTGTCTATATCAATGCCTAATCCTAACAAATGGAGTATTCTTCCCTTTCCATACTCACAACTTATCTCTATTCCTGTTAAAAATTTTAAATTATTTTTAGTAGCTTCTATAGACAATGCTTTAACACCTTCAACACTATCATGATCTGTTAATGCAACTGCGCTTATATTATCTTTTATTGCAAGGTTAACTATTTCTTTTGGCGTTAAAGTTCCATCAGAAATATTAGAATGCACATGTAGATCAATAATTTTCTTCATAATTATCACCTCTTATAAAATAAGTTATATTTTTACTGATAATAAATATGAGACAATCTCCAAATATAAGCTATTGATAAATTTTCATCAATAGCTTTGTTTATTTATATACTTTTCTTAATCCTTTATTAATATCTAGTATCATCTCTTTCACAGAAATGGTCTATAGGACTTACTCCCTTAAATTCACTCTTTTCAAGTATCTTGTCCTCAACTGCCCCTAATATAAGTTTTTATCATTGGAACATCTAATAAATTATATGGGTTTGCTACACTTATAAATAATGCTGGTACTTCCTCTACGAACCATGGGATATTATTTCCTAAGCCAAAGAATGTCGGTCAATTAATTCTAGTAACTGTTTGGTTACTTTTAATGATAAAAATCTAAAAACCCTACTTCTAAAAATGTTGTCTGAACAACTAAATAGTAAAGAGTACTCAAAAAAATTGTTACTAAATATACTATTAATTTTCTTCCAATACCTTATGCAAGATTATGAAAAAAATTACGAAACTTCATCTATAATAACTAAAAATAATATGATTATAAACGAAATATTAGTTTATATTCAAAAAAATTATACTACTCTTACTCTTATCCAACTTTCAAATAAATTTCACTTTTCTAACGCATATTTAAGCAAACATTTAAAGGAATCCACATGTAATAACTTTTAACAAATAATTAGATATATAAAACTGAAAAAATCCTGTGAATTACTTAAAGCTACCGATATGGATATTTCTCAGATTTTTAATACAGTTGAATATTCTAGCGAGGAACACTTTATTGGAACCTTTAAAAAAGAGTTTAATATTTCTCCAGCTCAATATAGGAAATTAATTAATATGATAAAATCATAAAATATATTTAACATATTGCTATATTTACCTGTAAATGTTATCATTGTTTAAAGGGAATTATTTACTAAATTAAATAATAATATAAATTTAGTGAACTTATTTTCTACAAATTATAAATAGTAATATAGTTTTAATTTTAAACTCAATAGTTACTTTAATAAAATTCTGTAGATGAAAGGAAGGTTATATTAATGTTTAATGAAGCTAATTTAGATTGGTTATCTAATCCAGAAATTTTTAGAGTTAATAGAATAGACTCTCACTCTGACCACTTATTCTATGAGAAAAAAGAGGACATATCCTTAGGCTATAACATGCCTCTTAGACAAAGCTTAAATGGTAAGTGGAAGTTTGCCTATGCAATTAATCCTGATGAAAGAATAAAAGATTTTTATAAAGAAGATTTTAATTGTAATGACTTTGACTATATAAATGTACCTGGTCATATTCAATTACAAGGTTATGATAAATGTCAATATATAAATACTCTATACCCTTGGGATGGACAAGATGAACTTAGACCTCCTAACATCTCAAAAACTTATAATCCTGTGGGAAGTTATGTTAAATATTTTACTCTAAATAAAGAATTGGAAAATAAAAAGACTTTTATATCTTTTCAAGGAGTTGAAACTGCCTTTTATGTTTGGCTTAATGGAAAATTTATAGGTTATAGTGAGGATTCTTTTACTCCTTCTGAATTTGAATTAACTAAATATTTAAAAAGTGAGGAAAATAAACTATCTGTTGAAGTTTATAAAAGAAGTAGCGCAAGTTGGATAGAAGATCAAGATTTTTGGAGATTCTCAGGAATTTTTAGAGATGTTTATTTATATGCAGTGCCTACCTACCACGTAGAAGATTTATCTGTTAAAGCTACTTTGGATGAAAGTTACACAAATGGGGAACTTAACATAAATTTAAAGTTAAATACTCCTAGTGAATGTTTAGTAAAAATATCTTTGAAGGATAAAGATGAAAAAATAGTATATACCTTTGATCCTGTGAGTGTTAAAGAGTATGTAAATCTTCACTCTACTATAGATAGTGTTAAAACATGGAGCAGTGAAAATCCTTACCTTTACACTTTATACATTGAACTTTTAGATGATAAAGAAAATTTATTGGAAATAGTACCTCAAAGAATTGGATTTAGAAAATTTGAACTAATAGATAAAATTATGTTCCTAAATGGAAAAAGAATTTTATTTAAAGGTGTAAATAGACATGAATTTAATTGTAAAACTGGACGTGCTATAACCAAAGAAGATATGCTTTGGGATATTAGATTTTTTAAGCAAAACAATATAAATGCAGTAAGAACCTCTCACTATCCAAACCAATCTATATGGTATGACCTTTGTGATGAATATGGTATTTACTTGATTGATGAGGCTAACTTAGAAAGTCATGGCTCTTGGCAAAAACTAGGAAAGTGTGAACCAAGTTGGAATGTCCCAGGCTCAATACCACAGTGGAAAGAATGTGTTATAGATAGGGCTGCTTCTATGCTTCAAAGAGATAAAAATCACCCATCAATACTTATTTGGTCTTGTGGAAATGAATCCTATGCTGGAACAAATATTTTAGAGATGACAAAATATTTTCATGAGAATGATGACACTCGTTTAGTTCATTATGAAGGTGTTTTTTGGAATAGAGAATTTGATGAAATAAGTGATATGGAAAGTAGAATGTATGCTAAACCTTTAGATATAGAAGAATATCTAAATAATAATCCTAAAAAGCCTTATATAAGCTGTGAGTATATGCACGCTATGGGGAACTCCTGTGGTGGTATGAATCTATATAGTGCTCTAGAAGATAAATATAAAATGTATCAAGGAGGATTTATCTGGGATTATATTGACCAAGCCATTGAAACAACAAATAAAAATGGTGAAAAAATCTTTGCTTATGGTGGAGACTTTGATGATAGAGCTACTGATTATGGTTTTTGCACTGATGGAATTGTATATTCAGATAGAACTATATCACCAAAGGTTCAAGAGGTTAAATATTTATACTCAAACGTTAAACTTATTCCAGATAATAAAGGTGTTCTTATAAAAAATAATAATTTATTTATAGATACATCTAGTTATGACTTTGTATGCTCTATTGAAGGTGAAGGAGAAAAATTATTTGAAACTTCTATAAAGGCAAATGTTAGTGCTGGTTGTGAGGATTATTTTGAAATTCAATATCCTAAACTAACCACTAATGGCGAATATGTTTATACTGTTTCTATGAGACTATCTCAAGATACACTTTGGAGTGATAAAGGCCATGAAGTTACCTTTGGACAATTTGTTCATACTGTTTCAGAGTTTCAAGATAAAAAAGAAATTACTAATAATAACTTTAAAATAATTCATGGAGATGGTCACTTAGGAGTTACTGGTGATGGATTTAAGATGTTATTTTCTATTCCCGAAGGTGGCCTTGTATCCCTTTGCTATGATGAAAAGGAATATATAACAAGAGCACCTAAGACCTCTTACTTTAGAGCATGTACAGATAATGATAGAGGTAATTCTCACAATTTTAGATGTGCCACTTGGCAAATTGCAGGAATGAATCAGAAATTAGTTGATTTTAAATTCAAAGAAGAAAAGGACAACTTAATATTAACTTATGAATTTATTTTACCAACTAGCATAATGACTAAAAACTTTGTTAAATACACTATAACCCCTGATGGAAATATTGATGTTAATATTCATTATGTAGGAGTTTTAGGACTTCCTGAGATGCCTCTTTTGGGAATGGACTTTAAGTTAAAGAAAGAATTAAATAGATTTAAATATTATGGTTTTGGTCCTTATGAAAATTATATAGATAGAAACTCAGGAGCTAGACTTTCAGTATTTGAAAGCACTGCAAAAAATAATTTATCTAAGTATCTAGTACCACAAGAATGTGGAAATAGGACTAACACTAGATGGGTAAAAGTAACTGACAGTGACAATAATGGTTTATGTTTTAAATATAAAAATGAACCTTTTGAATTTAGCGTTTTACCTTATAGTGCCTATGAACTTGAAAATGCACTTCATGTTGAAGAACTTCCAAATATAAATTATACTTGGGTTCGTATAATTGCAAAACAAATGGGTGTAGGTGGAGATGATAGCTGGGGTGCACCAGTTCATGATGAATATCTAATACCATCAGATAATGATATTGACTTTACATTTACAATCTCAAAAGCCTAATTTATAATATTAAAAAATAGCACTGAGAAATTATATTTCCAGTGCTATTTACATCTCATAAAGTATTCTAAATTGTTATAGTAATTCTATTTTTTAATCTATTTATTTATAAAACTTCCTTAAATTTAATAACAGTTTTCTAGAATTGTTAGCACTTCCTCAGCTGTAAGCTTGTTATATCCTCCACCTAACGCAGTAGAGTTCGCAATAAGTGGTAACATCTCTTTTGTTGCCCCAAGCTCTTTAAGAGAAGTAACCATACCACACTCTTTAATAAATGACTCTAAACATGAAAGCCCTTCTTTAGCAATTTCATCTTTAGTCTTTCCTTCTCCTGATACGTGCCATACTTCTTTTGCAAATCTAACAAACTTATCTAATCCATAAGAATAAATATAACGATAATATGAATAGAAACTGCTGCAAGTCCCATGCCGTGAGCACAATCTGTATATGCTCCTACTTGATGTTCAATCATATGCACTTCCCAATCTTGAGTTTTTGAAAGATCTGTTATTGTATTAAGGGCAAGCGTTGCACTCCACATAATATTGCTTCTTGCCTCATAATCCTTTGGATTTTTAATTGCAACTCTTGTATTATCAATTACACAGCGAAGAAGACCTTCAATTACATAATCTGTTGTGTTATTATCATCTCCTGAGAAATATTGTTCCATTAAATGAGACATTATATCGAAAATACCACTAGCCATTTGATATTCTGGAACTGAAAATGTATATTCTGGATTTAAAATTGAAAACTTAGGATATACCTCGGGTGGATAAACTCTTCCCATTTTAAGTTTTAGTTCTTCATTTGTTACAACAGAACCACCATTCATTTCTGAACCAGTACCAGCCATTGTTAAAACTGATCCTACTGGTACAATTTCATTACTAACTGGCTCAAAGTTTAACCAATATCTTGTAAAAGCATCTCCCTCACAGTAAGCAGAAACTGAAATTGCTTTAGCACAATCTATTACAGAACCTCCACCAACTGCTAGTATAATGTTTACTTTATTGTCACGAACAAGTTGTTCTCCTTCTAACACTTTACTATAGGTTGGATTTGACATAACTCCTGATAACTCTACAACCTTTTTTCCACTTTCATTTAAAATCTTAATTAAGTCATCATATAAACCAATTTTTTTATGAAGTTTTTTCCATAAACTAAAAGAACAGTATCTCCATAATTTTTAAGTTCTCCTTTTAATTCCCCAAAAGAATCTTTTCCAAAATGTATTTTTGTTGGGTTATAATAAGTAAAGTTAAATAACATAAATTATCTCTCCTTTAAAATTAATTTATTATATTTCTATAAATAGACTTACGTAAAACTAATCCTCTATAATATTGTTTTTATTAATTCTAATAAATGTGACAGCTTATTTAGTCCTTTTTATAACAAATAAAATCCAATTATTTATCTGATAATACTTTTCCACCAACACCTATGTTATCAGTATTATTTTCTTTTAATAGAACAATGAAAGCCTCCTCAGGTATATTCATAATTTTTGATGCACTAGTAGTGAATTCCTTTATCAGTTCTCTTTTTTGATTTTTATTTAAGCTACCTGCTTCTAGTGTTATTACTGGCATTTTATTTCTCCTTATATTTTATATATTTACTTTTTTACATAATATGTTGTAATATTTTTAGCACAATCTTACCTTTTTCCAAGTATCATATCGTTTGCAATTATATTGTTTAATATAAGGTAATCTTAAATATATCCCCTCCTAAATTCTATATTATTATTCCATAAGCACTGATTATTTTTTCCATATATTTTTCAAGTAAATACGTATGCTTTTATTTAAAGTATAAAACCTAGAGTTAACTCTATATCAATAGTCCTACCGTAATATTTTTCTCACCTTTTACTATCTGCTTAATTATGTTTCTGTTCTAATGAAACGTCAGTTCTAAATAAGAACAAAGAATATTTTCATAAACAAGTAAATCTAAATAAAAAAACAAGCTATCATAAATCTATGATAACTTGTTATATATATTTATTAATTACCTACTACATTATATCTATCCATCAAGTTATAAAAAAAGTTTATTGTAGGCCCTAATAAAAGTGCCATAAGTATTGTTCCAACACCTATTGGACCGCCTAACATAAAAGCTACTGCCATACAAGTAACATCTATAAATATTTTAATTTTACCCATACTTATTTTAGTTGCTCCATCTAATGCAACTAATAAATCATCTAATGGACTTAGTGGCAGTTTACTTATTACATAAGCCGCAATTCCTATACCCATTAAAACTAATGCAGCTATAAAAACTACTAATTGCATTATTAATGAGTCAACATTAATATTTTGAACTATAGATACCCAAAAATCAATTAATAGTCCCATTATTAGACCTGTTATAAAAGTAGATATTCTAGGCTTTTTACGCCTTATAATTGAAGATATAATAATTAACACTATAGAACTTATACTTATTGCAAATGATACACTTAAATTTAATTTACCTGCTACAGCAAAGTTTATAGAGTCATAGGCACTTGCTCCTAAGCTAGACTGTACAGCTAATGCTACACCTAATGCTAAAGCAGCTAGTCCTAATATAAACGCTAAATATCTTTTATAATTTTTCTTCACTATTGTCCCCCATATCTTTAGTTTATTTGTATATAGTTTTAATTTACTACAGGCGCATTGTTTAATTAACGCTACCATTTAAAATTAAATAATCATCAATAAATTACTATATTTAGTAATATCCTTTTTTAAGAATTTATAATATTTTTTTCTATATTTACATTATATCATTAAATTTACTTTATTAAAGTACCTCTATATAAATTAATATTTT
>CAUWNL010000019.1:0-41497 GCA_963559995.1 uncultured Sarcina sp. | reverse complement strand
TAATATATGAAAAAAATGATAATTTATCATTCTTATCATGTGGAATAGCTTTAAGCGTAAATAAAGTTGTTACAGAACCAGAAAAATTATTCTATAATTCACCAGAAGGATTAGCTCAAATAGGAGTTAACACTAAAATGAATCACGAAGTTACTGATATAGACTTTGATAACAAAAAAGTTAAAGTTAAAGATTTAGCTTCTGGAAAAGAATTTGAAGATAACTATGATAAATTAGTTCTTACTTTAGGATCATGGCCAATAGTTCCAAGATTTGAAGGTGGAGATTTAGAAAATATAGAATTATGTAAAAACTATGACCATGCTAAAACTATAATAGCTAAGAGCCCAAATGCTAAAAATGTTGTTATAATCGGTGCTGGTTATATCGGAGTTGAACTTGTTGAAGCATTCCAAGATTTAGGTAAAAAAGTTACTCTAATAGATGCAGAAAACAGAATAATGAGCAAATATCTAGATAAAGACTTTACTGACATTGCTGAAAAAGAATTCTCAAGCCGTGGAGTTAACCTAGTTCTAGGAGAAAAAGTTCAAAAATTCGAAGGAGCTAACGGAAAAGTTACTAAAGTTGTTACTGAAAACGGAAGCTACGATGGAGATTTAGTTGTTCTTTGCATAGGATTTGCACCAAGCACAAAACTTGTTAAGGATAAATTAGAAACTCTTCCAAACGGAGCAATAATAATCGATGAATACATGAGAACAAGCAAAAAAGATGTATTTGCAGCTGGAGACTGTTGTGTTGTTAAATACAATCCTGCTGGAGATGAAAGATACATTCCTTTAGCTACAAATGCTGTAAGAATGGGTACTTTAGTTGCTAGAAATATAGTAGAGCCTACTCTTAAGTATTTAGGAACTCAAGGAACTTCAGGAATCAAAATATACGAACAAAACATAGCATCAACTGGTTTAACTGAAGAAGTTGCTAAGAAAACAACTAAATTCAATGTAGGTTCTGTAACATTAACAGATAACTACAGACCAGAATTCATGCCAACTTTTGAACCTGCTACTATAAAGCTTGTATTTGATAAAGATACTAGAGTAATAATAGGTGGTCAAATAGTATCTAAGATAGATTTAACTCAATTCATGAATACTCTATCTGTTGTTATACAAAACAAAATGACTTTAGAAGATTTAGCAGTTACTGACTTCTTCTTCCAACCACATTACAATAAACCATGGAGTTTATTAAATGCAGTAGCTTTAAAAGCTCTATAATATAACTTCTAATATTGCTTGTAAAAAAACACTCTTAAAATTACTTTAAGAGTGTTTTATTATTATATTTTATTCAGAAGGAGAAATGCTTTCTGATGTTACATTTTCTTCTGGTTGAAAGTTATTAGTATTACTACTACTTTGTCCCCCTCCTGTTACAACTTGATTATTTGAAACATTATTTTGGTTGTTACTTGCATTATTATCAACAGCAGTATTACCACTAGTATTTCCATTATTGTTTGTTACATTTTCTGCAGTGTTGTTTCCGCTACCTCCTACATTATTTCCTGCATTACTTTCATTATTAACTACGTTATTTGCATTATTATTCTCTGCATTACCACCACCTATATTATTCTCCGTATTATTTCCTGAATCACCTGAATTATTCATTCCATTATTTACACTGTTATTTTGCCCACTACCTGCTCCATTATTAGTACCCCCTGCGATATTTCCTTGAGAATTACCTGCTGTATTATCTCCTTCATTTACGCCTTCGTTATTTCCTAAATTTACATTTCCTCCACCTTCATTATTTATAGTTCCATTACTTTGGTTATTCTCTATTGGCTTTGTCTCTTCTACTATATCATTGCTTGGAACATTATTAGTATTATCTACTGAAACACTATTACCTTGTGTGCTAGGTTTGTTTTGTGTATTAATACTCGATTTACTTTGTGCAGTATTTTCTTTATCCTTAGATACCTTTACTGGTGTAACCTCTTCCTTCTCTGAAGTTACTACTTGGTTACTTTCAACTTTAGCATCTTCATATAATAAATCATTTTTTTGTTGTCCATTATAATTTCCTGTATTTCTTGCTAAGATATTATTTAAATTTTCTACCTCCTTAGAATCTTTATTATCACCACTTGTTATAACTCCTAATAATGTTATATCCCCTCCATTGTTATTTACTACTTTTATTTCATTTTCTCCAGTTAGATTGCTAGATATTAATGTATATTTAATCTCCTCACTTTCTGATTTTGTATCTATTCTCCTATACAACACTCTATTTACATATACCTCAATTATCCCTCCATTTTTACTAGTTTCATAACCTAAACCTACTATATTCCCCTCTACTTTATATCTTATATAATCACTTTCTGTATTACTTTTAGCTTGGTCCTGAGAAACACTAAAACCTTTCTTTTTATCCCCTTTTAATATTACTTTATAAGGCTCAAAAAGAGTTGTTACTCCATAATAAACATCTTTATATTCAGTATCTATCTCTTTTTTATTTTCTATATTATCCTTTATAACATTTATTATTGTATTAGAATAACTTTCTCTAAAATCCTCTATTGTTTCTCCCTCTAAATTATTACTTAATACTACATCATTAACTTTAGCTAATTCTAAATCATAATATTTTGACAATGCATTTATAATTTGATAATAAGTGTCATTGACTATGGTATTATGTTTTATTATAGGAACTATATCAACTGCTGTATTATTATATTTTAAGTCCCTTAATATACTTTCATAAATTCCACTAAAGTTAGTCTTACTAATCTCCTTCTCATCGCTATTATCAACACATAAAAAGACTAAATCAAACTCTCTCCCCTCAAGATTTATATATTCATTCAATTGTTCATAAATACTAGCATCATCTATAGATAAATCAATTAAATTAACTTTAGAGCTATAGTTGTCTTCTATAAAAGATGTTACATCATCATTTAAAACAACATCTCCTAAATAACTTTCATCTCCTAGTAAAAGTACATTAATCTCTTCACCCTCTGTAATCTTGTTATAGGCAGTTATTCTATTTATATTCTCTGCCTTTTCAGTAATCTTTAAAGACTTATAGTTAGATGCTAAAGCACTCTTACTTTGAAAATATCCAACTATTGAAAGGCTTAAAACTGATATTAAAACTCCTCCTATTATTACTTTTTTCTTTCTACTACCTTTAATCACTTTATTAAAGCCTTTTGACATGGAGCCCTTTAAAGTTTTTCTTTTGCTTCTCATTTCCTTTCCTAATTTCCCCCTTTTCACCATAAAAGTTCTCCTTAAATATCAAATTTTCTTTATAAACTAAATAAAATCTTAGCTTATATAACACAATAAATTATAATATAAATTGTATATTTTTTCCATAAAAATCAAAAAAAATATCCCCTTTATAAAAGTGGATTTAAAATAAATTTTACTCTTTAAAACTTTTTTTAATTTGTATAAATTCTAATACTATGGTCCATATATAAGCTATTATTGCTAAAGCTATTAATATGATGTTTATATGAAAGAAAAATAGAATAATTATAACAATAGGAAATGAGGATATAGTACTTGCCATCTGAAGCATCCTAGCATTCTTACTATCAAATTTTACATTTTTTCCTTCACTATGTTCTTTATCATCATTATCTAATTGTTTCTTAATATTTTTCATTATTTTCTCCTAATCTATAAACTATACTATCTAGTTTATATTTAGTTTATTATTTATTTTATACAAAGTAAAATACTAAACTTTAATATATCTTATACTATATAACTTTATTAAATATTTTCTTCATTTTTATATACATTTAAATAAAAATTTTCTAATATTTTTGCTTCTTTTTTTGAATCATACCCTAGTTTATTCATCTTATATTTTATATAGTTTTGCTTTATACTATTTCTCAATGAAACTTTATCTAAAATATTTTTAGCTAAAAGTTCCTCATCTTCATTAGATTTAAAACTATAAACAAGGTCTAAATTCAAATCCAAATCTTTATCTATATTTTTTAAAACTATAGAAGGCAAATTATTTTCTTGAGCTTTTATTAAAAAGCTATTTATCTCTAAATCAGATATAAACATCATTACATCAAAACTTTGCATAATATCTTCTTCTAAATATCTTTTTTCATCTAACAAAATTACATCACTATCTAAATCATAATTATTCAAATCATATTTTATTTCTTCTTTAAAATCATTATTTAAAACAATAATTAATTTAGAATCTTTATTTTGATCTTTAACTTTTTTAAAAATTGAAATTATCTTTCTATTATTTTCTTTCTTATTAGATTTATTTATATATCCTACAACTACTTCTCTATTTATCTTTAAACTGCTTCTTAAATTTTTTCTCTTATCTCCATTATAAGAAAACTTATCTAAGTCGATAACATTTCTTAAAAGAATAAATTTTTCAAATTCTCCAAAAAATAAGTTTCCCTCTTCCTTTGAATAAGCAAATTTATAATTAGAATTTTTATTTACAGAAAATTTTAAATATCCCCATTTATTAAGCTTAATATCCTTGTTGTACATATGAGCTATTCTTACCCTTACCCCTGCCTTTTTAGCCTCAGACAAAATTACTCCACTAAACTTATCTAAATAACAGTGAACTATTTCATACTCTTTATGATTTTCAAAAAAATCCCTAGCTAACTTTCTATATTTATGAGCTCCGACTTTTTTTAAATCATCTATTTTAAATATATTTCCACCAAGAGATTTTATTTCATCACCAAAAATACTTTCTTCATCTCCTTGGAATAAAAAATCATACTGAATATTATCTCTATTTATATTTCTATAGGTATTCATTATAAAAATCTCTGCTTCTTTATAATTTTTCTCAGGTAAAATATTTAAAACTCTAATAGGATTCATAAAATCAACTCCACCTAATATTAGTTATTTACTAAATCCTATGTATCTTTTTAATTATTAATTCTTACTTTTTTAATAAGACCATAGTAATATTTAAACTCACTAGTCCTATAAAATATAACTAAATATATTAAATTAATAGCTACTATATTAATAAAGCAGTTAGCTATAAAACTTAATATAGTATAATTCTCTTTAACTGGAATAGTCATATAATTAGTAACTACTAATGGAATCAAAGCTAGTAGTAAATATTTAATATATAGCTTAAAATATATTACTATATTCATTTTAAACACATATTTATAAACTATATAGGGTTTTGTCCAAAACGTAACAACCATATGAGATACTAGCGTTCCGATAAAAATTCCTAATAGTCCTATTCTTCTTACTAGAATAACAGATAGTATAAAATTCAATATAGCTTCACATAAAGGAGCATATCTAAGTTGATAAAACAAACCTTTCCCATTTTGAAATTGTTCAACGGATTCTTTCATTAATAAAACATAAGAATTTATTAATATAATGATTAATGTTACATTATCTAATAAATAAACTTTTCCTATCCATATACCTATAAACTGATTAAGGGTATTATATAGACTTATCAATATAAATGAACTCATCCAGGAAATTATAAAAAATATTTTTTTATGAACTTCATATGCCTGTTCATTATCCTTTTCATTAGTTAATAAATTTCCTATACTAGCAGTGATACCACCTAATCCAGTAACAATCAATGATTGAAATGCTGAAATAACCATTTGATAATTAGTGTAATTAGCTAATACGGATAATCCTAAAAACGTAGAAATAATTAAATTATCTGTACAATATACTACTAATGAAGATATCTTATACATAAACATAGCCTTCATATTTTTTAATAAAGGCTTTGTTTCAGATTTTTTTAAATTTTCCTTTCCTTTATTTATCCAAGGAAATTTAATCACTATATAGATATTTATAGCGATATAGTACACTATATTAACTAATAACTGTATTGTCATAAATGCTATAAAATTAGGGTTCTTTTTAAGCATTATAAATTGCAATAATAATATTAATAATTTTGAAGTAGTTGTTCCTATTGTGACTTTATATACTTCTTGTGCTACATTTAATATACAAATTCTATTAGAAAACATATATGATATAACACTATTAAATAGATATAGCAAAAAGCCTATACTAGCTAACCTTGGATCTATTTCTCCTTGTATAAGAAACTTTAAAAATGGCATTATTATAATACCACCTATTAGCATTATAAATCCTACCATTCTATAAAATTTACCATAAAATCTTATATATGCTCTTACTTTTTCTTCATTATTTTGTGCATATGGTTTATAAAGAGAATATATAATAATAGCCCCAACACCCATTTCAACTATAGATAACCAGCTTAAAATATTACTATATAAAGAATTTAGCCCTAGTATATCACTTCCTAATGCCTCTAAGAAAGTTTTTCTTATAAGAAAACTAGGTATAAATAATACAATATATAGTACTATATTTACTATAAAATTAATTATAGCTTTAGTTTTTCTCATAAATTCTCCTTGAATATTCCTCTTCTTTATCCTTATTCCTTACATCTTATTAATATTCTTTGCTGGTACCCCAACCACTGTAATATTTTTTTCTATATCTTTAACTACAACTGCCCCTGCACCAATTATCGAATTTTCTCCAATATTTTTTCCTTGTATTATCTGTGTTCCAACTCCTAGTTCTACACAATTTCCTATACTGCAATTTCCTGATACATTTACACTAGGATATACTGTAACGTAATCTTCCATAACCACATCATGTGCTATAGTACAATCCATATTTATTATATTGTGTATTCCAATGCTAGTATTTATAGTTATTATTGTTCCTGCGCAAATAATTGTTCCTTCTCCTATTTTGTTATATTTTGATATTATTACTGATGGATGTATTAAAGTTGCCGGAATTATAGGTAGTTTTTTACATTTTTCCTCTATTATTTTCTTTCTTAACCGAGCATTAGCTATAGCACAAACATAATAAATATCTCTCTTGCTATATAAATAACTAAAATCACCTAAAACCTTATAACCATTAAAATCTTTTCCTTGTTTCTTCTTTTCATCATCTATAAACCCTAGTAAGTTCCATTCATTATTTTTAGCGTTTATATCTTCTACAAGCCAAGCAGTCTCTCTTCCCATACCACCAGCTCCTATAATAATTAAATCTTTCATAAACACTCACTCCTTAAGTCATTTCCTCTTAAAATTCTATTAATTATTTAATAATTTTTTATTTTCATGGCATAAGAAATATTTTTATTCTATATAATATTAATTTATACTTAATAGTGCTACTAAAATTAAGATAATACGCTAACTTTCCCCAAATATTTTTAAAAATTAAAAAGTAGAAAAGCTAAAGGTTAACTTTTCTACTTTTAGGAAAATATTATAAAATTTAAAATACTTAAAGTTACATAATTTTATTCACATAAACTTAGACTATCATATATCTTTATTAATTCGTTACATATTTTTTTAACTTCATAGTTTTCTGTTTCTTTTAAGATATTATATTCACCTATTAAATTTAATTTATCATGTGAAATCTTATACTTATAGTAAAATTCTATAGCTAAAGCTGTTTCTTCATAGTCATTAATTTTTACTAAAGTCCCCAAGTCACTATTACAAATTAAATCTCTATTTCCTCTTATATCTGTAGCAATCACCTTTTTACCATTTGCCATAAATTCTAATATATTTCTAGGCAAACCCTCCCTATAAGAAAGTAAAATTCCTATATCGCCTATATTAATAAGCTCATTTATATCATTTCTAAATCCTAAAAATATTATATTCTTCTCTAATCCTCTATTTCTTACTTCTTCTTTTAACTCCTGAAGCTTTATACCATCCCCAACACATAAAGCTTTTATATTTTTATATTTTTTATTCAATATATCTAAGGCTTTTATAAGCTGCATATGATTTTTATTTTTATTAAGTTCTGCTATCATAATTATTATAAAGTCATCTGTTTCTAATCCTAACTCCTTTTTCTTTTCTAATATTTTTTGTTGTGTTAAAGTTTTATACTCTTTTAAATCTATTCCAACACCCTTTATATAATAAACACTTTTAGGTTTTAATTTTCTTTTAGTTATTCTATAATCATCAAGATTTATAGTTATAGTTACGTCAGTAAGCCTAGACATTAATTTTTCTATAGGATAATAAATAACCCATGCTAATTTACTTCCTCCCTTAAAAAAATGATATCCATGAACTGTATATATAGTTTTTAAATCTTTAAATTTTATTTTAAGAAGTCTTCCATATATTATAATTGTTTTTCTTTTGTATCTTAACTAAATCTATAAATGCTTTTATATTTTTTAAACTAAATGGAGTTCTTTCAAAAGGAATATCGTATACTTTTACTCCTTTATTAATTAATTTCTTATCAATCTCCTTATCTATGTGACATGCAATATCCACTTTATATCCTTCTTCAATAAGCCTATCTATATGTGGAAGCAAAAACGCATTTATTGTTCTACTTACAGTGGTTACATATAAAACTCTTCCTTTTTCCATATGAATCTCCCTAAAACAAAATATATACCCCCCACCTTTAATTAAACATAATTTTAATAAATATATTCTATAAAAAATAAGCCATCTTCAATGATATAATTATCAGTAAAAGATAGAAATATATCACTTGAAAAATGACTCAATATATCTATATATTTAAATATTAAAATTAAAATATATACTAGCTATTATATATTTTTTATCCTAAGACTCTCTAATGCATTTTTTATTATAGTAAAGATAGTTTAAAGATAATGCAAACATTACTATATAATTAACTATAAACTTATCTCTATGTCTAAGAGCTGTACCTGCATTAGATGTTCCCCATGCAAATATAACCGCTCCTGCTATTACTATCAATAAGAAAACCTTTATTATATTCTTACCTTTTTTATTTTTTAATAATGCTTTAAAAGCATAAATATATGCTACAATATAGAATAAAGCATTAAATACAAAGGCTATAATATCTCCTAAACCTCTCCATTGCCACGGAAAGGGTGATCCTATAAAGTAAAATACTCTAAGTGGTGTATTTTTGATTAAATCCCAAAGGTTATTAACTTCCCCTCCTATAATATATACCGCTGCTCCACTTTCTGCACTAGCAGTTTTAGCAACTATATCATTTATACTATCTATTTCACCAAACTTATTCATAAAAGTATTTTGAATAAAGTTAGATAATAATGTTAAAGTAATTATAGAAAATAAAATTAATAATATGGACTTTACATTTAATTTAAAATCTCTTTTCCTATTTGAACATAAAATATAAATAATAATATATGCTTCTGCATTCCCAATCATGCCTGAATGAAAAATAGGTGGTATTAACGATAATATTAACGCTATAATAAAATAATGTGTTTTATCATCAAGCCACCACCTTATGAAATATAGCAATGATGCCCCTAGGAAAAATACTGGTATTGACTCTCTTAAAAGAACTACTGACATTATTATATAATTAGGCATAAATGCAATTAAAGCTACCATTATTATTTTTAGTTTCTTATTTATATTAAATCTATCAAATATCTTTAATGTTATTAATATAGTCCACATACTAAAAAATAAATTAATATACTGAGCCAATACTCTTTGCTTTAAAAATACTCCATATATTATAGCTACCAAATAAGAATATGGATCATATAAAAATCTATACCCCTTAAAATTATGCTGCAAGATATTAATTGCATTGGCATTAAAGGCTTCTGTATCACCTCCGCTATTTGGCAATACAAAATACTTTCTTAAATAAATATCCATTAATAAAAATATTATTCTTATACATAAAGAAAACAATAATATAAGAAATATCTCTTTACGTCCTTTACATTCTCTACTTAACACAAATATCATAAATATTACATTTATTAATATTAAAACTAACATAAGAATTTCATTTTGATTATTAGAGAAATTTCCTACACTAGATATAAAATTAGCAACTATTCCCTCTAAAAATAAAAATATAAAAACTAACCCCATATAATTCTACTCTCTTCTAATTACTATAAACAGCTTTAATAATATAGCTGTTAAGTTAAAACCTATGATTTTCACCAAATTTTTAATCATAACTGTTTTCTTACTATTGGAATAATTTAATATATATTTTATATCCTTTGTTCTTTTATAAATAACTTTTCTTTCAGCTTTATTAATTGAATATAAATGTGCCATTAAAATAATATATTCATAGGCAAGTAATCCTAATAAATACTTACTTAACTCAAAATCTATTTCTCCACTTTTGCATTCTTTAGCCCACTTTTCAATTATATATAATAAATCCTCTACATTTTTCAATTTTATGTTACTTGATATAGACTCATTTCGTTGCTTTCTATATGCATAAAAATCAATATTACAAACATCAAATTCATTACAACAAAGAAGTAATCTTATGCTCCAATCTATATCCTCACTTATTAAGTCTTTTTCAAAAAATAAGTTATTATCAATAATAGTTTTTCTGCTTACTAATTTTGTACAGGCACTGCCAGGAAATTTATTTATTTCTGATAAATACTTAAAAACCTCCCTTTTTGATTTATTTCTTATTCTATTCTCATCTAAATACTCAAAGTTTCTCTCCATAGTATTTGTTCTATCAAAAAACTTAGCCATAGATAAAAATATTACTTCTGTATTCTCTTTAATGCATTTATTAATTTCATATAAAGAATTATCCATCCAATAATCGTCACTATCAAGAAATAATAAGTACTCAGCTACTGCCTCTTTTATTCCTACATTTCTAGCATCAGATAATCCTCCGTTTTTTTTATGGATTACCCTTATTCTGCTATCTTTTCCTTTGTACTCATCACATATCTTGCCACTGTAATCAGTAGATCCATCATCAATTAATAGTATTTCCATATCTTTAAAGTCCTGATTTATAACACTTTCTATGCATTGCCCTAAATATTTTTCAACATTATAAACAGGTATTATTACTGCAATTTTAGGCATCTATATCCTCCACAATTATTATTGTTTATAAAAAAATTATGGATTTAATCTAATATATTTAAATTTTTGCATTATTCTCTTCTAAGATCACTTTTCTTTTCTCTATAATAAGACTTATATTTTGTTTTTACTCTATTTAACACAGTTCCTATAATATTAGCCTTTACTTGATTTAAAAGTTCTCCTGCATTTATAATATTGTTCTTTTTGGTTTTCTCTAGTCTAGCAACTAAAATTGTTCCATCTACTTTAGATGACAAAATTTGTGCATCTGCCACTTCCAAAATTGCTGGGGAATCTAAGATTACATAATCATAATTTTCTTTAAGATTTTTTAGTAACCTTTCCATATTATCTGAGTCTAGTATTTCTGATGGATTAGAAGGTATTCTTCCTGATGTAATAACATCTAATCCCTTTATACATTCTTGTGCTGCAGTTTCAACAGAAACATTATCTATAATTATCTCTGAAACCCCTGCTCTATTTCCTATATTTAAGTATTTATGAATTGCAGGTCTTCTTAAATCACAATCTACTAATACAACTTTTTTTCCAACTTCAACTAATGATAAAGCTAAATTTCCTGCTACAGTTGTCTTACCGTCTTCAGGCTGTGAACTTGTTATAAGTATGGTTTTTAAACCATTATTTTTTGAAAAATATTCTATATTGGTTCTAAGAGTTCTATAATTTTCCGAAGTTATTGACTTATCATTCTTTTCAAATGCAAACATTTAATATATCCCCCTAAATTATTATTTCTTTTCATCTGATATAACACCTATAACAGAAGTACCTAATATTTTTTCTAGTTCATCTTTATTTTTCAAAGAATCATTTAAATATTCAAGTAAAAATACAATACATAAACTTAATACAAATCCAACTAAAAAAGCTATAACAGTATTCCTTAATATATTTGGAGATACAGGGTTTACTGAAACTTGTGATTGTTGTATAACATGTACACTCTCATTTGGTATAAGTTGTTTAGATCTTTTTACAAATTGATTTAAAATAGCTTTAACCATATTGTCTGCTTCATAAGGGTCAGTACTTATATATTTAATTTCTAAAACTTGTGTATTTTCTGTAGTATTAACAGTTAAGTTTTCTAATGCCTTGTCTACATCTATAGCCATTCCATTTTCATTTAATGCAGAACTTACTAAGTCTTTTGTTTGTATAACCTCAGCATAAGTACTCATAAGATTTTTATATAACTCTATATCCCCATTAGTATACTCTGAACTAGATTCTTCTGAACTTTCTTTACCTATAAATAACTTTGTAGATGATTCATATTTAGGAGTTATAACAAAAAGGCTTAAAACCGCTGAAACTAATGTAATTACTAAAGTTACTAAAACTATAAGTTTCCATCTTTTTTTTATTGAATAACTCACATCCTTAAATCCAGTTACCTCATTGTTCATTTAATCAATCCCTTAATATTAATAATTAATTTATAGTTATTCAATTGTTTTAATTATTGTGATAATTTTTCTGTATAAATTTAAGATAAAATTTTTAAAACCTATAGCATAATATGGTTCCTTTGTAGAAAAATTATTAATATGATAAATTAAAACTAAGATTATAATTATACATTATTAAACAACTCTTCCCATTTATCGATTATTTTATTTAAATCAAATTTTTCTAACCCTCTGTTAGAATTTTTACTAAACTCACTTCTCTTTAAATCATTTTTTATTAAATCATTTATCTTAAGAATCATGCTATCAATATTATTAGGCTCAATTAAATAACCATTAATTCCATCATTAACTATTTCAGATGGACCAGTCTCACAATCAAAACTTATTATTGGTAGTGCAAAACTTTTAGCCTCAAGAAGTACCATAGGAAGCCCCTCGTATCTTGATGTCATTACATAAATACTTGAATTTATATAATAATTTTCTACATCACTTACATTTCCTTTTAAGATTAATTTATTTTCTAATTCGTACTCCTTTATCTTCTCTTCTAATAGTTTTCTATCATTTCCTTCACCTAATATAATCCAGCTCCATTCATCATTTTCACTTAATATAACCTTAGCTATATCACAAATCATATCTACCCCTTTTTGATAGATTAAATTTCCTACACTTATTATAATTTTCGATTTTATATCACATTTTTTTTCAGGGAAATTAACTATAGGATTATATATATATTGAATTTTATTTTTAATTTTAAATCTATTGATATAATTATTCATATCTTTTTCAGTAAGAGTTACTATACAATTTGAAAATTTACTAGCTAATAATCTTGATATTCCCCTTAACCTTTCTCCATTATTCTGATTACAATTAAAATGTTCCCATGATATTAATTTAGTTTTAGTAAATATTTTTGCTGGAATTGAGAATATATCACTCATTATATCTACATCAATTAAAATATCAATGTTGTTATTTCTTATATATTTTCTAATTGCACACACTACTTTAAAATAATTAATTTTAAAATTAATATTACTTTTATTAAATATTGAACTAAACTCTATATTTTCATCTAAACGGTAAAAACTTTTTCCATTAGAACTCACTATACTTAATATATGTATTTTATAATTATTCTTTTTCTTTGATAATTCATTAGCTATTATAGATGTTACTCGTTCAGTTCCACCACCCTTTGACATATTTCCATTTAAAAAACAAATATTCTTCATATTATTCTCCTTCGCTAAAGATATATCAATCTATATATAATTTAATAAATACTATATTATATAATTCTATGCCTTCTAAGTATTCCAATACTTTTAGTAAAAAGTTCTGTGAATTTATTTTTTCGTAACTCATGTTACATACTTCAAAATTACTTCATAGTATAATTCTTTTTGTAGCAAGGAGCTATACTCAATAAACATAATAAATTAAATGAAAATTTTAAAAAACTTAATTATAAATTAATAGAAATATACATATAAAGGAGAAATTAAAGTGGAATTATTTTTCAAAAAACGTAATGAAGAAAAAATAAAGAAAGAAAAAGAAAAAGAAATAGTTGTAGAAGTTCCTGAAAAGAAAGCACCTGACATGTTCTGTTATCAATGTCAAGAAACAGCTGGATGTTCTGGTTGTACTGTAAAAGGTGTTTGTGGAAAAACTGCTGATGTTGCTGGACTTCAAGATCTTTTAATATACGTTGTTAAAGGACTTTCTGCTGTTGCTGTAAGAGGTAGAGAAGTGGGAATTAACAAAAGAGAAGTTAATAAATTCGTTGTTGAATCATTATTCACAACTATAACAAATGCTAACTTTGATGATGAAGTTTTCGTAGCAAGAGTTAGAACTGGTCTTGCTTTAAGAGAATTCTTAAAAAGAGAAATTGCATCTTTAAAAGGAAACTTAGAAAATCTTCCAGAAGCTTCTATGTGGTTTGGTGATAGCGTTGAAGAAATGCATGCTAAAGCAAAAGTAGTTGGAGTTTTATCAACAGAAAACGAAGATATAAGAAGTTTAAGAGAACTTATAATATATGGAGCTAAAGGACTTTCAGCTTACCTTAAACATGCTGGTGTTTTAGGATACCACAATGACGAAGTTGATGGATTTATGCAAAGTGCATTAGCTAAAACACTAGATGATTCATTAGATATATATGCTTTAGTTGCTTTAACTGTTGAAATGGGTAAATACGGAGTTGATGGTATGGCACTTTTAGATAAAGCTAATACTGAAAGCTATGGTCATCCTGAAATAACAAAAGTTAATATAGGTGTTAGAAATAATCCTGCTATATTAATAAGTGGACATGACTTAAAAGACATGGAAGAATTATTAGAACAAACTGAAGGAACTGGGGTTGACGTTTATACTCACAGTGAAATGTTACCTGCTAACTACTACCCAGCATTTAAGAAATATGATCACTTTGTAGGTAACTACGGAAATGCATGGTGGAAACAAACTACTGAATTTGAAAGCTTCAATGGACCAATACTTATGACTACTAACTGCTTAGTGCCACCTAAGGATAGCTACAAAGACAGAGTTTATACAACTGGTGCTGTAGGATTTAAAGGACTTAAACACATAAATCTTAAATTAGATGGAACAAAAGATTTCACTGAAATCATAGAGCATGCTAAAAAATGTGCTGCTCCAACAGAAATAGAAAAAGGAGAAATCATTGGAGGATTTGCTCATAACCAAGTAATGCAATTATCTAACAAGATAGTTAACGCTATAAAAACAGGAGCAATTAAAAACTTCTTCGTTATGGCAGGATGTGATGGTAGAGCAAAATCTAGAAATTACTACACTGAATTTGCTGAAAAATTACCAAAAGATGCAGTTATATTAACAGCAGGATGTGCTAAATACAAATATAACAAATTAAACTTAGGTGATATAAACGGAATCCCAAGAGTTTTAGATGCTGGACAATGTAATGACTCATACTCATTAGTATTAATCGCTCAAAAGTTAGCTGAAGCATTTGGTCTTGAAAGCTTAAATGAATTACCACTTCACTATAACATAGCTTGGTATGAACAAAAAGCTGTAATAGTATTATTATCTCTATTACACCTAGGAGTTAAAAACATTCACTTAGGACCAACACTTCCAGCGTTTTTATCACCAAACGTTGTTAAGGTGTTAGTAGATAACTTTGGAATTGGTGGAATCACTAATGTAGATGACGATATGAAGATGTTCTTAGAAGCATAATAATATATACTCTATCCCCCAAAAACATTTAACCATAAAAGGACGTAAAATTAAAATAATATAATTAAATAAATTCCCAAAGCAACCCTCATATAAAATTCAAGCTACACTTAAAGTAATCCCTCTTTAAGTGTAGCTTTTTATATTATTTATTTTGATAAATATACCAATTTATCTTCTCAATCTTCCCCGAACTGATAGTATAGTAGAATTTACTATACTTCTAAGTGTGTTTTCTTCTTTAATCTTGCAAAAATTATTATATCTAAAACTACACCAATTCCTATTCCCACTGTATAGCACAAAATATCACTCCATAAGAATCCAAATCCTAGTACTAATCCACCTAAAGTTGTATTCCTTATAGTATCTATTAAAGGTCCATGATAAAGCTGACTTATCTCTATTCCATAAGAAAAAATTAGAGCTAATCCCCCTATAAAAATTATTTTTCTCTTATTAAAAATAAAAGCAAATAATAAAAACACCATTAAAGCCCATAAACAATCACCACTATATTTATCCAAAATATAAGGTAAATTATTAATTTTTCTAGATAATAGCCCTAAAATCATAATAAATACAGTTAAAAATAAATATAAGACTCTATTCCTCTTCATCATTTCCCCTTACTACAAAGCTAGGTATTTTGTCTAAATAAAATTATATTTTCATCATTACTAATCTAATATAAAAAATCTTTAGTGATTAATTATGCTACTATTTATTTTCACCTAACAAAATTAATAATACCTTAAACATACCTTAACTTTTAATTTTTATATTTTATTAAGTTTAGTCCTTTTCATAACTTTTCTTTTACTTTTATTTTTCCTTATTGACAAACTTAAACTTTCCACAAAATTTCTAATAAAGTTAAATACTAAAATTGAAAGTATTCCACCTATAAAATCAATTAAAACATCAGAAACACTTGATGATCTTCCTTGTATATATATCTGAAAATATTCATCAAAAACTGCACATAAAAGAACAATAAATAAAGTATAAGTTATTGCTTCTCTTCTTGTTACATTAGTTTTAAGAAATATTAAGGAAACAATAAATGCTAAAATAAAAAACTCAAATCCATGAGCACACTTTCTAAAAAGATAATAAATCTTAGTACTTCTTGTACTATCCTTCCAGCCATTTATATTGGATTTAATAGTTTCTAATATACTTTTTAAACTAAGTTTAATATTAGCCTTACTTGCACCATAGCTTATATCATCTATACTAACCTCTTCTCCATTTATAGCACTTTTAACACTGTTTATTAAGGAACTCGTAGTACTAGTTGATTCAGTTCCTACTTGGCTTGAATTATAAAATATAAATCCAATCCAAATTACACATAAAAACATAAATACCTTTTTCATATTTTTTCTACCTTTTAATATCATCATATAATATTATTAATTTTATAATCATTGTAATCAAATTTGTCTAAAATTAAAATCACTTAACTTATATTACAACTCTTTCTTATAAAATTATACATTATTAACTTTTATATGTAAAATATCTTATTTATAACTATAATTTTTATTTTACTTAGTATCTGCTTATTTTAAATAAATTAATAAATATTTACTAATCACTTAGCATTTTATGTTTTTAAAGAGGTTCTAAAAAACAAAAAATAAGCAAGAAATAATAATTTTTATTATTTCTTGCCTATTAATATTTATATTAAAAACTATTCACTTACAGTTTGAGCTGAATGTTGAACATTATAATCCCTATCTGCTGCAACTATTACAAATGGTATATAAATTAATATATCCACTATCATTAAAATTAATGATAATATAGCACCTTGCCATGAGTTAGTAGCTAAAGCACCACTTATTATTGGCGGCAATGTCCATGTAACTTCTAATTGAACTAAAGGCACTAAATGAGATGCCATAGAAAAATATGCAACAACTACGTTTACAAGAGGCACTAAAACAAATGGAATTAAATAAACTGTATCTAAACATATTGGAAGTCCAAATATAAGAGGCTCATTTATATTAAATATTCCTGGTACTCCTGCGATTTTTGAAATTGCAAGTTGAACTTCACTCTTCTTCCTTCTGTTACGATTTACAATAAATATAGCAATTATAAGACATAATGTTGCTCCTGCACCACCAAAAAATACAAATGAGTTTAGAAATTGGTCATTTATTATGTATATTGGTTTTTGACCTATTTCTACTAAGTGCATATTTGCTATAGTTAGTGGTAAAAGAACTCCATTTATAATTGGAAGCATCATATTTGATCCATGAAGACCAAAGAACCAAAGCATTTGTATTACAAAAACTAATGCTAAAGCTCCCCATAGACTACCTACAACTCCTTGAAGTGGAGCTTGTATTGCTATAAAAATTAATTGTGGTAAGTTTGTTGTACAAAATATTGTATATACTTCTTGAAAGCCTGCAACAATTCCAATTGTTATTATAGTTGGAAATAATGATGCAAAAGACTTTGCAACAGCTGGTGGAACTCCTTCTGGCATTTTAAAAACTAATTTAGGGTTATTAAGCATTAAGCACATTAAATCTCCTGTAACAAGGGCAACTACTATAGCTAATAATAAACCATCAGGTCCTAAAAAGCTTGTTGTCTTTGATAATGTACCAAACAAAATTATAAGAGAACCTACAGCTGTTAATCCAGCCGCTAAACCATCTTTTTTACGTGATTTAGCTAAATTATACGCAATACTGAATGTAACTAATAGACTCATTATAGCATAAGAACCATTCCAAACATATCCGCCGAAATCTTTCCACCCTGCACCAAATATACTTTCCATAAGCCATTGATAACCAGGTATACTAAGATTATTAAGAAGTATTGCAAAGGCACCTGCCATAATTATTGGAATAATTCCTATAAACCCATCACGGATAGCAGCTAGATGCGGCTCTCCCCCAATTTTAGCTGCAACAGGAATAAAATATTTTTCCATAAATGCAACAAATTTTTTCATATAATCTCCTCCAACCTTTTCTATAATATTTTATAATTTAAATATTTACGTAACTTAATTTAAAATTACAATATTTATATAAGCAATTACTATGCCAAAGCCTAAGTCCCCTAATAACCCTATTTATCCAATATTTTAAGGTTTAAAATAAATAAGTGTGTAAATTTCAAAATTTACACACTATTTTTATATTACACATAAAAAGTACCATTAAATTGTCTTATAAATTTTAGATAAAGTAACAACATTTTAATTATATATTTTTTAGCTTGAATCCAAAACTTTCCCAAGGTTTGATATAGTCTAAAAGAAATATTTCTTCATCACAAACTCTTCCTACGATACTTGTCTTACCTGTATTTTTCATATCTTTTAAAGCTACTTGTAATTCCCCAGAATATCTTGTATAAAGATCTGAGTCTATTAAAATATCTCCTCTTTTTATATCTCGAGTATTTATTGGTTTAAAGCTTTCACCTTTATATTTAACTCTACTTTGAGTACTCCTTATCATATACTCTGAAACGTCACCTCTATTAAAATGATATTCTTCTAACATTATTTTTCTCTCTAATGAAGGGGTTTCATCATATATATGGATGTTTAATGTTATCATGTCTTTATTTACTTCACTAAGAAGTTTTAGTTCCTCTTCCTCTGCAAAAGCATTTCCTATTATAACATCATCAATTAATCCTGTTGCAAATAAGTGCTTACATTGTACATCTATTGGTAAAAATCTATGTTCTTCTAATGTGCAAAGCCCTTCTGATACTGGCCAAGGCCCATGATCTGCAGTTTTTGAGCTTACAAAGGCTGCTAAATTTATTCCATAATCTTTAAATTGTTTTGAACATTTTTCAAAATGCTCATAAGAAATTCCTGTATATCTATGAGGATAAAAATTATGGCATCCATATATATTTTCTTTATTTGGCATATATGATAATATATTATCTAAATATTTTGTCCCATTACTTGCATTTAACTCTATTTTTAAACCATATTTATTATAAGTCATTATTGCTTCTTCTTGTCCGCTAAACCCTAAATCCAATCTTATCCCTTTTAATCCCATATGATGAAAGACTTCTAAATCTGTTATAGAAGACTTTAATTCCCTAAATACAGTGGGGTCCACATCCGCAATTACTTCCATATTATTTTTATTAGCAACATCTAATATTTTTTTAAAATCTTCAATTATAGTATTTATATTTTTTTCATCAACACAAATCAAACATGTAAATATTCTCTTAAAACCATATTTACTAGCTAAATTTATATAGTCTATAATCTTTTCTACAGATTGAGAGCTTGGATAAACTGATATTCCTAATCTTTTCATAAAATTTTCTCCTTTTATTTTATTTAATTAATTTTAAACAAAAATGAAATGATATTTAATAGAACATCTTTTAATTTTAAAATAAATTTATATAATTATTAATTACTATATAATAAAAAGGGAGTTATATCTAAAAATATAATCCCTTTTTAAAGATTATTTTATTTTTCTAATCTTTCATATAACTCAATTATTTCTAGCGCCAAATCCTTTAGCGTCATAGATGTCATTAAATGATCTTGTGCATGAACTAATAATAGTGATACTTCTACCTTTTTGCCAGTAGCTTCATTTTGTATCAATGTAGTTTGGTAATGATGAGCATCTACTAACTTTTTAGAAGCTTCTTCTATTGATTCTTTCGCTTTTACAAAATTACCTTGTTTAGCTAATTGAATTGCTTCCATAGATAAACTTCTAACTTCACCACTATTAACTATAATGTTCATAATTATTTCTTCCATAATTATTGCTCCTTTTATTACTTTTCATTTATTAGACTTAAAGCTTTATTTAATACCTTTTCACCATTCATAGTTCCATAGGCTACTGCATCTATAACCTCCACTGGTAGGTTTTTCTCCTTTGTTACCTTTTGGAATTTACTTAACAAAAATCTAACTTGTGGTCCAAGTAATATTACGTCAACCTCATCTAACTTTTCCATTGCATCAGCCTCTGCAACTGCTTCAATTGAACATTCTATTCCTTTATCCTCTGCTACCTTTTGCATTTTAGTCACTAATAAACTTGTTGACATTCCTGCTGAACATACTAATAATATTTTTTTCATAATGATACCTCCTAAACTTATATAGTTCTTTATTTATTTTTAAAGCAATTATTATGCCAAATATTTTTACACACTATTTTTAAGTATTGCTTATTATTATTTTTATAATATAAGCAAGATCGTTATCTGTTATATCTACTAAATAATTAACTTCTAGTAACTTTACCCTACTTCTTAAAATAGAAAAATAAGTCTCTTTACTTTCTTTTAATTTATCTAAACAAGGGAATTGTTTTCTTTTTTCCCCTAAAGTTAGCTTATGAATTAATGAATACACATGAATTAAAATTCCAACCCTTATTTCATGATCCATTACTATATTTAAGTCACTTTCTATATTCTCTATAAACTCTCTTATATCATCAACTAGTTCATAAGAATTAAAATTACCTATCCCCTCATCTAATGACTTACATATATTTAAATAATCCATCTCATTATTAATTAAAAAATTTAATTTATTCATACCATTTTGTGAAAAAAGCTCTGTGACAGGTAAAAATGTAATACCCTTAACTTTGACTTTAAATGTGCCAACAATAGCAACTAGTTTATAATTACTTTTTACATTATTTATCCTTTTAAAGAAATCATCCATATCCAAAATATTCATAGCTATAACTTTTATTTTTTCCAAAGTATTTTCCTCAATAAATTTCTTAATCTTCTTTGCAGAACCTTCCCCTGTAAAACATGTAGTTACAATAGCTAACTCCTTTTTAAATTCATCTGAATAACTATCTTTGTTCTTATTTGAATTTATCTCTACACATGATCTATAAATTTGTTTTAAATCCCTACCATTTAGAGCTTTTCTTCCTGCCTCTATTACGGATATAGTCGTAACCTTATCAATGGTTTTAATATTAATTTTCATCTCATCTTTTATAAGATCTCCAAAATTTATTAGAGAACCCATGTCGGCAAGAATAATTACACCATTTCCATTATCAATTTCTTGGATCTTTCTTTTTACACTTATAAACATAGTTTCAACTTTCATATCAAGAGGCATATCTAAAGCATGTACATATTCTTCTCCTATTAATGTATTTGCAACTTCAACCATACTACTTGCAGTAGATTTACCATGCATTATTACAAGTACCCCAACTCTTTTATCAATCTTATTTTTATCCACATTTTTTTTGTTTGCTAAAAACATTGTTATATATCCAATCTCATCTAATGGTACAGATATTAAAAATTCATCTTCAATAAATTTTGATATTTCCATAGCTACTATAAATTCTTCTTTATTATTAGATCTAATACTTTCAAGCTTTGGATTGTATATTTTCCTTCCTTTAGAAAGACGTTCTATACTTTCTTGTAGATGAAAAGCTAATCCTAAATACACTTTTTCATCAAATTTTCTATTTAACTTCTTAGAAGAATAATCTAGAATTTTCTCAACAATGTCTATAATTTTAGTGCTAACAATCTTAGCAATCTCTTCTTTTCTTAAAACATTATTTATATCATCTATATATCTCTTAAAATAACTTTCTATATCTAAATTCAAAATATTATTTATTTCAACATCCTCTAATCCCTCTTTTCTAAGATCATTAAATTTATGCTCAATATAAGAATAAAATCTATTATTCTTATTATCATTACTAACATCCTCATAAACCAGACTATTATCAGAATCCTTGTGTGAAAAACAAATTGTATTATCTAATCCCTTAAAAAGATCCTCTATTTCTAATCTATAATCTTTAATCTTCATTATCCCGTTTCTAACTGTTTGTTGAAGGTTATCCTGCTTTACAATCATTAACTTTCTATTATTTGCTTTATAATCTAAAAAAGCCTTAGCACAAGATAATTGTATATCACTTTTTAACTGACCTATATTACTTGTACAATCATATAGCAAAAATGATATTAAAGAATTCTTTTCAAAATAAATATCTTCTCCTATTCTTCTTGACTCTTCCTTAGCAAACATCTCTAAAAGGTTATATCTTTCCTCGATATCTCTATCTTTAAGGGATGGAAGATTTATCATCATTGGAATTCTTCTGGTAAATGTTTTCAAAAGGTATGATCTTGGCTCCTCAGTAGTTGCAGCTATTATTCTAACCTTAGATGTTACTAGCTTTTCACTCTCTCCTAAAGGCCTAAAACATCCCTTATCTATAAATGTAAAAAGCATTTCTTGACCTTGTGGTGGAAGTCTATGTATTTCATCTAAAAATAATACTCCTCCATCTGCCACCTTTAAAAGTCCATCTCTATCCTTATCTGCTCCTGTAAATGCTCCCTTTTTAACTCCAAAAACTTGAGAAATTAAAAGCTGCGGATTATCTGAATAATCTGCACAGTTAAATCTCACAAATGGAGCATTGCTATCTATAACCTTAGATTCCTTTGCAAAGTTATACATGCATTCAGCAAACATAGATTTTCCCACACCAGTTTCTCCAAGTATTATTGTATTTAGCCCCATTGGTGGATAAAGGATTGCTGCCTTTGCTTGTTGAATTGATGTTTTTAAAGATTGAGAGGAACCAATTAGAGAATCTAAACTATTTTTCTTTATAATATTTTCACTTTTCTTTTCTTTAATATTTAATTTTATATTCTCTTCAATATTAGTACCATAACATAGACTATAAATAACAGGCCTTCCCTTACTTTTAGTTATTAATCCTTCTTTATATAAATCATTTAAATATCTACTAACATTAGCTCTATCAAGTTCCATATATTTACTAAGTTCTAAGGCTGAAACACCTTTATTTTTCTTTTGTTGTAATTCTTTAATACACCTTAATACATTATCTATTTTCTTCATACTTAATAACTTCTCCTAACTATATCTATACTATTTCATCAATTTTTCTAAATACAGTCCTAAAATTATAATAACTAGAATTAAAATAATAAAAACTCTAACTTCCTTTATAACTTCTTTAAAATCACAATAAATTTGTAGGACCTTCCTTATAATATATATTTAAAATAAAAAATTATAATATCTTTTTATATTCTCCTCAAGTTCTAAAAGGTTTATATGTCTTCCAAGCCTTAAAGTTTCTTTTCCATTTATATAAAGTAAAAATATTGGAAGGGAAAAAACTTCATATTTTGCTGCTATGTCTAAATGTTCTTCACCTTGAATCTCTCCACTTTTAATTTTAGGAAACCTCTTTAAGATATTATGTATTTTAAATTTTATAGCTTCACAAGCTCCACAGTCATTTCCTGTAAAATATATAACTACCATAGCATTATCCTTAATTAAATCTGCTATTTCATAATCTTTAGTTAATTTTCTCATTTTTTATCACCTCATAAATACTGTTAATTACACTTATTTCTATAAGAATTATATCATAATACTTCATTTATTATGTAAAATTAACTGTAACACCCTTAGCTTCTCAATATATACTTGTTAAATATTTAAAGCTTTAGAGATAATTATCTCTAAAGCTTTTTTGATTTCCCATTAATTTAAATCTATATTTAATATGCAATTAAGTTAAACTATTTGTTATCTTTTTTACAGTTTTCTTTAATTACATAAAAACTTTCTTTACGCTAGATATAACCCTTTCCATGTCTTCCTTTGTCATCTTAGTATCACTTGGAAGACATACCCCTCTGTTAAATATATCTTCTCCAACACTTAACTTTTCGTCATCATTATGATTAAAAAATTTATAATCCTTATAAAAAGGTTGTATATTCATTGGTTTCCAAATATGTCTTGCTTCAATATTTTCTTTTTCTAAAGCTAGTATTATATCAATAGGTTTAACCTTTGAATCTTTTTTTAAAGTCATAATACTTAACCAGTGATTAGGTTTTCCATAATCACATACAGGAGCCATCTCTATATCTTTAATATCCTTAAAAGCTTCCTTATAGTTTTCAAAAATCTCTGTTTTTTTAATTATTCTCTCATTTAAAACCTTAAGCTGTCCTCTACCAATTCCAGCTACAACGTTAGACATTCTATAATTAAATCCAAGTTCTTTATGTTCATAGTATCTTTTATTTTCTCTAGCTTGGGTTATCCAAAACTTTGCTTTCTCTAAAGCTTTAGTATCATGTCCAACTAGCATTCCACCACCAGATGTTGTAATTATCTTATTTCCATTAAAGGAATAAATTCCAAATTTTCCAATCGTTCCAGTTTGTTTGTCTTTATAAGTTGCGCCTAATGACTCTGCTGCATCTTCTATAATTGGAACACCATAGCGTTCACATATACTGCATATTTCATCCATATTTGCACTTTGACCATAAAGATGAACAACTATTACAGCTTTAGGTAAAACATCAGTATTTTCAAAAGCCTTTTTTAAAGCAACTGGACTCATATTAAAGCTTTCCATTTCAGAATCTATAAATACTGGTACTGCCTTTTCATATATTATTGGATTACAACTTGCTGCAAAAGTTAAACTTGAACAAAAAACTGTATCTCCTTCTTTAATATCTAAAGCTTTTAAAGCAATATGAATTGCTGCTGTTCCTGAAACCATAGCAACTCCACCACTTGCTCCAACATATTTTGAAACCTCATTTTCAAATTCATTAACATTAGGGCCAAGTGGTGCTATCCAATTTGTATCAAAAGCTTCTTTAATAAAATCTTTTTCTAGGCCACCCATATGAGGAGATGCTAAATATATTCTCTTATTCTCCATAAATTATTCTCCTAATTTTTTAATTACTATTTCAGCTGCAATGCTTTAACTTCACTAATATTTATTCTATTAATAACTATTCATGTTTATGTATATTAAATCAATAATTGCTTTTATTAAAAACATAATTTAATAAAAAATAATACATTATAATTAATATATATGCTAAAAAGACTCTAGGATAATTCTATTCCTAAAGCCTTTTATAAAAAATTTATTTTTAAAATTTTTTTAATTCTATTTTTAAAACAAGTTTAAATCGCCTAAAGTTTTCCATATATTTCACTTTATTTAACTATACTCTTTAAATATTCAATAAAACTCTCTCTAAGTTCTGGTTTTCTAAGAGCATACTCAACAGTTGCTTCTAAGAAACCTAACTTATCTCCAACATCATATCTTCTTCCTTCAAAATCATAAGCATAAATAGCTTCCTCATTCATAAGTTCTAAAAGAGCATCTGTAAGCTGAATTTCTCCACCTTTTCCTGGCTTTGTTCTTTCTAATATTTCAAATATACTAGGTGTTATTATGTATCTACCTAATATAGCCATATTACTTGGTGCCTCATCTACTGCTGGTTTTTCAACTAAACCTTTAACTTTGGCTACCCTTCCTTCTATTTTTAATCCATCAACTATTCCGTATTTATCAACATCCGTATCTGGAACAGTTTGTACTCCTAAAACACTTGTTTTATATTCATCATAGCAATCCATAAGTTGTCTTAAACAAGGTTTACCTTCATTATAAACTATATCATCTCCAAGCATAACTGCAAAAGGTTCATTTCCTACAAAACTTTTTGCACAATGAATTGCATGACCTAATCCCTTAGGCTCTTTTTGTCTTATAAAGTGAATATCAACCATATTTGAAATATTTTTAACCATTTCTAACATTTCAGTTTTTCCCTTATGCTCAAGTTCAAGTTCAAGTTCAACTGATCTATCAAAATGATCTTCTATACTTTTTTTATTTCTTCCTGTTATTATAAGTATCTCTTCAATCCCAGACTCTATTGCTTCTTCTATAATATATTGAAGAGTTGGTTTATCAACTATTGGAAGCATCTCCTTTGGTTGAGCTTTTGTTGCAGGTAAAAATCTAGTTCCAAGACCTGCTGCTGGTATTATTGCTTTTCTTATTTTTTTATCCATAATACTCTCCTGAATCTAATATTATATTTTAATTATGTTTTAACATATTCTACTATTTTATTATACAATTTATTTTTATATAATAAAATATCCTTATATAATATTAGAGCCTGTTATTTTTGAACTAATTCTTAAACTTTTTTCTAAAATCAATGCAATTTTAAAACAGATAAAAATTTAAACTTATTAAACTAAAAGTTCTTCTTTTAAATTAAACTCTTGCCATCTCCAAGAATCTTTACACATATCATTTATATCTTTTCTAGCTACCCAATTAAGCTCCTTATTTGCCTTAGTTGGATCTGCATAACAAGTTCCAATATCCCCAGTTCTTCTTTCTACTATTTCATAAGAAACCTTTCTTCCACTTGCTTTTTCAAAAGCTTTTATAACTTCTAAAACACTGTAGCCTTTTCCTGTTCCTAAATTATAAGTAAAAAGACCTACATCTCTTTGTAGCTTTTCTAATGCTTTTAAATGTCCCTTTGCTAAATCAACTACATGTATATAATCTCTAACTCCTGTACCATCTTTAGTATTATAGTCATCTCCAAAAACATTAAGCCTTGGAAGTTTTCCTACTGCAACTTGTGTAATGTATGGCATTAAATTATTTGGTATTCCATTTGGATCTTCTCCAATTAAACCACTTTCATGAGCACCTACTGGGTTAAAATATCTTAAAATTGCTATATTAAAGTCTTTATCAGCTTTATATAAATCTCTTAAAACATCTTCTATAATAAGCTTACTTCTTCCATAAGGATTAGTAGCAGAAAGAGCAAAATCCTCTAATATAGGCATAGTTTTAGCTTCTCCATAAACTGTTGCAGATGAGCTAAATACAAAGTTTTTAACATTAAATTCCTTCATAACCCTTAATACATTTAGTGTACTAATTAAATTATTTTCATAATATTCAAGTGGCTTTGAAACTGACTCACCAACAGCTTTAAGTGCTGCAAAATGAATAACTGAATCTATTTTATTTTCTCTAAAAATCTTATAAACTGAATCTAAATTCACCAAATCTTCTTTATAAAATTTAAAAGTTTTCCCTGTTATAGTTTCGATTCTTTCTTTAACCTCTGCCTTACTATTAGATAAATTATCAACTACTATAACATTATTTTTTCCTTCATTTAAAAGTTCAACTATTGTATGGCTTCCTATATACCCCATACCTCCTGTAACTAAAACGTTCATTAAAATTCCCCCAAACTTATTTCCTTAATATAACTTTATAACATTTATATTCTATATTCAACATTTTATATGTTATTTATAAAATATTAATATGTATTAGATTAAATAAAAATGTCTGATTTTAAATAAACTTATGGAGTTATTAAATACATTTTTTGGGTTTACTTTTATAAAATGTAGTCGTATACTTAAAGTAATAAAATATTTAAGGAGGTATCCTTTATGAAGATTTATGATATATCTGCACCTCTTTCTTCTAACTTAATTACCTTTCCTGGAGACCCAAAGATTGAAATTACTCAATTTACTGATATTGATAAAGGAGATTCTTATAACATATCCACTATTAAACTATGCTCTCACACAGGAACTCATATAGACTGTCCAAAACATTTTTTCTCTAATGGACAAACAATAGATAATATTCCTCTTACAAGATGTCTTGGAAAAGCAAAAGTCTTTGATCTTACAGGAAAAAAATTTATAGATTATGATGATATCAAAGATTTAAATATAGAAAGAAATGATACAATTCTTTTTAAAACAGATAATAAAAACGCTATGCTAGATAGTATACTAAAACAAGACTTTGTTTATATAACAGAAAACTGTGCAAAGTATTTAGCTGATAAAAAAATAAATGCTGTTGGAATTGACTATTTATCTATTGAAAGCCTTGATTCAGAAGACTCAATTATCCATAAGATTCTTCTAAGAAAAGGAGTTTTAATCCTTGAAGGACTAATTCTAACTGATGTTCCTGAAGGAAACTATGAAATAATAACCCTTCCACTTAAGTTTGAACATGGAAATGGAAGTCCTTCAAGAATTATATTGATAGACAAATAAAAAAACGAGAAGCTATATTAATTTAAAGTATAGCTTCTCGTTTCTATCTATATATTATTTTTCAAAAAATCATCATAAGATAGTTTAATCCCTTCCCTTAATGAAATCTTATGTTGCCAACCAAGACTATGAAGTTTTCTAACATCAGTTAATTTCCTTTGAGTTCCATCTGGCATATTAGAATTAAATATTATTTCTCCATTAAATCCTATAATTTCTTTAACTCTTTTGGCTAAATCTCTTATAGATATTTCTTCACCTGTTCCAATGTTTATATGTTCTTCTTCGTTATAATTTTCCATTAGAAATACACAAGCATCTGCCATATCGTCTACGTATAAAAATTCTCTTAAAGGGTTTCCTGTTCCCCAAATCTCAACAGTTTCGCTATTATTTATTTTTGCTTCATGAAATTTTCTTATAATTGCTGGAAGCACATGAGAATTATTTAAGTCATAATTATCATTTGGCCCATAAAGATTAGTAGGCATACAACTTATAAAATTATCACCATATTGTCTTTTAAAAAATTTACACATTTCAAGTCCTGCTATCTTTGCAATAGCATATGCTTCATTGGTTTTCTCTAAAGCACCACTTAAAAGATATTCTTCTTTTATAGGTTGTTTAGCCATCTTAGGATAAATGCATGTACTTCCTAGAAACAAAAGCTTTTTAACCTTAAAATCATGGGCATTTTTTATAATATTGTTTTGTATCATTAAATTTTCATAGATAAAATCAGCTGGATAAGTATTGTTTGCATAAATTCCACCTACCTTTGCAGCTGCTAAAAAGACATACTCTGGTTTTTCATCTTCAAAAAATCTTTTTACTCTTTTTTGATTTGTTAAATCTAACTCTTTATGACTTCTTGTTATTATATTTTTAAAGCCTTTATATTTTAAGTTTCTTACAATTGCAGATCCAACTAATCCTCTATGGCCTGCTACATAAATCTTATTATTTATATTCATCTAATTACCTCTTTATATATTTGTTGTGGCAACATCTTCTTCTATATCTTCTTTTTCTCTAAACTCAACAGATCCTATTCCCGCAATTTCTTTCATATCATAATCAACCATCATTGATACTAGCTCTTTAAAACTAACTTTTCTTTTCCACCCAAGTTCTAATTCAGCCTTAGTAGAATCTCCCCATAAAAATTCAACTTCTGCTGGTCTAAAATACTTTGGATTTACATCCACAAGCAGTTTCCCTGTTTCCTTGTTATACCCTTTCTCATCTACTCCGTGATTTTTCCACTCTATCTCTATGCCAACTTCATTAAAAGCAAGTTCAACAAACTCTCTAACCGTATGTGTTTCATTAGTAGCTAAAACATAATCCTTTGGTTTGTCCATTTGAAGCATACGCCACATACCTTCAACATAGTCTCCAGCAAACCCCCAATCCCTTTTTGCATCAAGATTTCCTAAGGATAATTTTTCTTGTTTTCCAACCATTATTGAAGCAACAGCTCTTGTTATCTTTCTAGTAACAAAAGTTTCCCCTCTTCTTGGTGATTCATGATTAAAAAGTATTCCATTAACTGCAAATATATTATATGATTCTCTATAATTTACTGTTATCCAATATGAATAAAGCTTAGCAATACCATATGGGCTTTTAGGATAAAAAGGGGTTTTTTCACTTTGAGGAGCAGTATCTGAAAGCCCTCCAAATAGTTCTGATGTTGAAGCTTGATAAAACCTACATTTAACCCCTGTTTCCCTTATGGCATCTAATAGCCTTAAAGTTCCAATCCCTGTAGTCTCAGCAGTATATTCAGGTACTTCAAAAGATACAGCAACATGAGACTGAGCAGCCAAATTATATATTTCAACTGGTTTAACCTTTTCTATTAATCTATTTAAATTAGATGAGTCAGTTAAATCCCCATAATGTAAAAATAATTTTTTATTTCCTATATGAGGATCCTCAAATAAATGATCTATTCTTTCTGTATTTATTGTGCTATGTCTTCTAACTATTCCATGCACCTCATATCCCTTGTTAAGTAAAAGTTCTGCTAAGTACGAACCATCCTGTCCTGTTATTCCTGTAATTAAAGCTATTTTCTTCACTAAATAAACTCCTCTCCAAATTTCGTAAAAATTAATTTTTTATTCTAATTAATAAAATATAAACATTCTCAATAAAAAGTTTAGTATTGTGTATCTCTAATTATATTTATTTAGTTATTTTTATATGATAAATTTCAAATTAAATCCATTTTGACATAACATACTCTATGTAAAAATCATAATATATATTATGTCAAAATAGACTTAATAGGGGTGTGTATAATTGAAAATAAATCATTGGAAAACTATGTATAACAGGGTATTTTTGAAACATCGCAAATTTTCAAGCTCTACTACTAATTATGATACTATCTATAGAAAAATCTCTGATTCTTATTCAAAGTCAGAAATAAATGAAATGTTTAATAATATTAACCAATACGGAACTAATAGTATTGACTTATCAAATTATTATACCAAAACAGAAGTTGATGATATAATAAATACTTCTTCTGAAACTACCTTATGTGAAAATAAAAGTATTATATTATCACCTAAAAGATTGAATGCTGAGACTAATGATAGCCCTGCTATAGAGCGTTGCATTAATAAGCTAATAAATCTGGGTGGAGGGACATTATTTATAGATGGTATATTAGAAATTAATAATCCTATTAATATAAATAATAATTATATATCTATAAAAGGGAATGGTGAAAATAGTGTGATTAAGGTTATATCACAAATGGACTACGCTATAAAAATTTTTTATTCTAATATATATGGAAATAGAGGATTAGACTTTCGTAATTTTTTTATAGATTGTAATAATTTAGCTAGAGATGGTATACTTGTTGGTTCAATTAATCCGGTAGTAGAATCTTCGTTTTACAATATTAAAATAAAAAATTCTATTCAATGGGGTATGATTGTAGACTCTACACAAAATTCTTTATTTTCACTTGTTGATATAGAAAATTGTGGTGGTAACCTAAAATTAATAAATGGGGCTGGAAATAATGTGTTTTTAAAATGTGAATTAGCTAATGCAACTAAACTAGATAATATTTTACTAGATATAGATAGCTCTTATTCAGGCTATAATTCAAATTTATTTTCTAGGATCCCTCAAAATAATAATTTTATAAATTGTGTAACAGAAGGTGGATCCAGAAAAAACTGTATTAATATAAATTACGGAATATATAATAATTTTATTAAACATGAATTTGAAAGTACTGAATGCACAAATAGCTGTATTAATTTTGGAACTAATAGTCAATATAATAGTATTACTGGAAGAATAGCTATGGGATATAATGAAGTATTACATATAATTAATAATGGCTTTATGAATAAAATATATGATATGTATTTAGAAAATTTTAGTAATAATATTTTTGCAAAAACCTCTAATAGGCTAATACTACAAAACGTTACAGGCAATAAAACTTTAAATATTGAAAATACTGCTGGGGATATAGCTTTTAATATATTAAAAGATTCAAATTCTATATATTCTTATGACTTAAGCGAACAAACCTATCCTGGACAATTCTTATTTAATGAAAACGAACTTAAATTTAATAGCAAAGAGACTTTAGTTAATATAAATACTCTGTTTTATAATAATAAAATAAATGAAACTATTACCAGCAACAATATTTCAAAGAAAATATTATTACCAGAAAAAGGACATTATGAATTATATTGTGAATGTACAAATTCAATAGATTCCTCACAAATATATAAAACTTTTAGAGTTGTATATACTGCTAATATTGCCAAACTAATTCCTGATATTTCAATAAATGATGATAATACTTCTGACTTTACTATTATTTTTAATTCCAATGGAGTTATTTCCATAAACTTATCTTTTACCGAAAAACAAACTATAAATTTATTAATTATTATAAAGGGCATTGAAAAATTAATTTAATTTATCATTTAAATATCATTGGTACCAATGTTTGGTACCTTAATGATTTAATATTATAAGTATAGAAATATTAATCCCCAGAATAGCACACTTATTAAAACTCCTGGGACAAATATAATATTCTCCATAGTTGAATATACAATAACGGTAATTATTAAGTTAAATATAAAATAATTTTTATTTTTTATAGAGTTAATTGATATATAAATTATATTAATTAGCATAGTTAACAATCCAACAATACCATACATTAATATAGTAGTTATATACCAATTATCTGATATTTTCATATTAATTATATAATTATGCATGTTTGATATACTTACCCCACCGTTACCTAAAAGAAAACTATTTTTGTTAAGAATATCTATGTTATTTTTTAAGCTTCCAATACGTACATATAAACTTCTTAAGTCTAAATCTATTTGAAGATTATAAATTTTTAGACCCATTACTAATATTATTAAAGTAATGCTACTTAAACATATTATAAAAATTTTTTGTATCCAATTTAATCTTTGTAAAATATTTTTTATAATCTCTAATAAAAAGAATATTCCAACACAAAAAATAGCTGTTCTCGAAGCTGTAAATAACATAGTTATAGTAAATAAACTTATCAATATAGTAGCAAATATTTTTCTATTATTTTCAATAATAAAAAAATAAATATATATTATTAATATATTAAAAAGGATAAACATAGCTGCAAAATTAGCATGTGAATATCCAAAACTAGCTCTAGCTACTCTGTTGCTAGAACCTATCCACTTTAAATTATTATTATTAAAATTATTAAAATTACGTAAAAGTGAATATGTTACCCCGATAAAATTACCTATCATCAAACTCTTAACTATACATTTTATTCCATACTTCTTAGAATATGTTCTTAAAGAAATTAGTGCTAACACAAATATTATATTTAATACTATATATAGTGATTCAAGTACTATATTATTTTTCCCAAAATTGAAAGATATGATAGGAATACATACATATGTTAAAAATATTAATAAAACTACCACCTTTATACTACGCTCTATAACTATTTTTTCTTTACTAACTATCATAAAAATTACAATAAATATAAGAGGAATATATTGTGAATATTTAGGAAGTAAACCTTGATCTGTAATATTATAAAAAATAGGAATGCATATAGTTAAAAGTTTTACTATATTTATCTTTCTCATTATATACCTCAATTTAACTATTAACTGCATTAGTATAAATACTATTTATTTGTTCAATATACTCTTTATATTTAATTTTATTATCATACAATCTTGATCTAGAAATGCATATTTTGCTTTTTATATTACTATTTCTTATATTATTTAAATTTAACACTATATCATTTATATCATTTTTTTTAACCACAATACCACAATCTTTATCTACTATCTCAGGCATAGCCGTAGCATTATTAACTATAACCGGAGTCCCACAAGCCAAAGCTTCTACTGTTGTAAGACCCATAGTTTCTTCCACACTTAAATTTACATATACATCCACTGCTGTATATATTTCCACTAACTCTTCTATATTTTTAGTTTGTCTTATTCCTATAATATTTTGAGGAAGCATCTTTATTTGTTTATTATCTAAGCCCACTAATATAATTATTGAATTATTATCTAGTCTCTTAGCTAATTTAATAAATGTCTCAAATCCTTTACGTTTGTCCCATACATTTGCTACTCCTAATATTACAAACTTATCTTTTAAGTTATATTTATCCCTAAAGTTACTCTTAGTTGGCTTAAAAATATTTAAATCTATTCCATTATTAATTATTTGAATATTGTATTTAGAAAAAAAAGATTCTTTAACTAAGTTAGCAAGCCATTTAGATGGTGTTATTATCGTCATATTATCTAAACTTGTAAATAAATCTTTCTTTTTCAAATAATTTCTTCTTGAACTATCTATTAGCTTACTACTAGGGTAACTATGTTTTTGAATGCAGTTTCCACATTTACTTTTCCATTTATTACATCCTATAAAATCAAAATAAGCACAATGTCCAGTAAAGGCCCAACAATCATGAAGAGTCCATATGACAGGTTTTTTACTATCCTTTAAATATCTAAAAAGCAACTTAATATTTATATAATATCCATGAATATTATGAAGGTGGAAAATATCTGGATTATACTCTTCTACTTTTTTTATAAATTCTTTAGTAGCTTTAGTAGAAGAAAAACCATGAGCATCGAATATCCTAGTTTTTGCTCCATGGATATATTTATCTATACTTGTCCCTATTTTTATTGATTTTACATCCCTTTCAATTTGATCCCTACCATACCCAATTATACACTCGTGCCCATTTTTTTCCAAAGCTTTGTATAAATCAACCACAATTCTTCCTGTGCTACCTGATCCAAAAGAATTAATTTGCAGTATCTTCATTATTACACCTCCCTCTATTCACCTGATATTCCTCTAATAATCTTAGCTGGATTTCCTGCTATTACTACATTCCTTGGAAATGTCCCACAAACAACACTTCCAGCCCCTATTACGCACCCGTCTCCAATTACTGTTCCTTTTAATATTATTGCATTACAACCGATGAAACAATTATCTCCAATTTTTATTTCTTTGCTTCTTATAAACTCTTTATTATCGCTATTTCTTTTATCTATCTCTAATGGATGAAAATCATTATCCAGAATTTTTACATTTCCCCCTATCAATGTATTATCTCCGATTTCAACTCCCTTTCTAGCATATATAGTCGCTCCCGATATCCCTACATTATTTCCTATAGTTATTTTTGCCTCATCTGTTCTAGTAACAATTATTGTTTTATGGTTTATACCAACTAAATTTGAAATAAAACTACTTTTTATAGTACAATTTTCCCCTATATTTAAAATTGATCCATTTTTTTTATATACAATAGGAATCCCATATAAGTTTAGATTTTTTCCATAACTCACCTTATTTATCTTCATAAATACTTTAAAATAATTACTTTTAACCATACTTCCCCCATACTCTTATCCACTTCTAACTCTTCTTAAATCTTACCTATCCTAACATCTATATCATCTAATATATTTTCCTTATACTTCCTAATAGCCTTTTCTTTTGTTATATTTTCTTCTAAATACATCCTTCCATTAATACCTAAACTCCTGAATTTATCCTTATTTTCTAATATATAATTTATTGCCCACTCTACATTTTCATAATCTGCTGGGTCTATACATATACCACAATTACACTTTTCTATAATTAATCTTCCTTCTGACCCATTGTCTAAAACCCCCAAAACTGGTTTACCAACTGCCATTACACCATAAAGCTTACTCGGTACTGAGACACCTTTTATCCCTTTAGAGTTAACAACTAAATGAACATCTGCTGCATTTAAGGAGTAAATTAAATCCTCCTTTTTTTGATATGGTATAAACACCACATTGTTTAAGCCATTATCTTTAGAATATTTTTCAATATTATTCTTAACAGTACCATCCCCAACAAAAGCAAAAACTACATCTTGTCTATGTTTAAAATTCCCTAAAACCTTTACTAAATTCTCTAAATCATAGTAAAGCCCAATATTTCCTGAATACATAATTACAAATCTATTATTGAGTTTATATTTATTCTTAAACTCTAAAACCTTATGGTTTTTCTTATCCAATGGATATATAGACTTTTCATCTATCCAATTATTGATAAAAACATTATTAGGAATTTTTTTAGAGTTTTTAAACCTTAATCTTAATGTTTCTTGCATATCCCTTCCTACTACAATAATCTTATTAGCCATTTTACAGCTTATCTTATCAATACACATAGCTAAATTTATAATAAATTGATTATTAGTATAATGTACAGACATTGTCTGTTCTGGATTAAAGTCTTGTATATTATATATAAGCTTTCCCCCTTTTAGAATTTTTCCTATAACCCCAAGCAATCCCCCAAGTATTGGTGGTTGAGAAATTGTGAGTATATAATCTTGTCTTTTTAAAAATATTGTTGCTATTATAGAATTAAAAAAATATCCTAATAAATTTTTTATTCTACTTAGTTTTTTACTCTTTTTAAACTCACAAACCCTAACCCTTATAATTTTTATGTCTCCCATAACTTCGTAATAAATCCTTTTATCTTTATATTCATCTTCTATTTTCCCACTATAGCTTGGTACAACACATATAACAGTGATATCAAAATCTTTTGCTAAACCATGGCAAAGTTCTGCTAATATCTGCCCAGTTGAAGCTACATCAGGATAAAAATAGTGAGCATACACTAGTAATTTTTTTTTATTCATTTCCCCCTCCTTTTTTAATTTTGCTACACTACCTCCTTTAAAATTTAATATTTCTCTATTAACTACTAAATTTTACTTATTATAAAATATGCTTAATAAAATTTATTATAAATAAAATTAAAATATACTCATCTCCATAAAATTAGCCCTTACTGATAAAATTTTTTAATTTTTAAACTAAAAAATGCTCCACCTTATGTGGAACATTTTTTCACTAACACTATATTTATTTTAATTGTCATATTCATTTTAAAAATGATTTAATCTTATGCGTAAAATACACTAACCTTATACTTTTACTTTTATAAAGTAATATAGCTAATTTAAGAGAGTTATTTATCCTATTATTTAATAAAATATTATTTAATTTATAAGAATAATTTAAGTATTCTTGTTCAAACTTTAAAATAGTATTATTACTATCTATTTCATAGTAGTCAATTAAAGAAGATATAAATGTTCTGGTTTGGAAAAACATTATACCTCTTTTATCTAAATTATTTTTTATAGCATAATTAGCTATATTTGATGTAGCATAAACATAATCATCCAATAACTTTTTATTCTTTTTATGAACTGCTGAATCTGCTCTTTGTCTATAATTATATAATTCAATGTTAGTAAACATTATTTTCTCTGTGTTGTATGTTAATCTAAAAAGGGGATACCAATCTTCTATATCTCTATCTTTCTCAAAACAAAAATTATTCTTAAACAAGATATCCTTTTTAAAAATCCTATTCCATAAATATCCATCAACCTTTAATTCTAACATAGCATTTGCTATATGTTCCCCTGAATACACTTTATTTGAATTAAACTCATAAGTTACACTTTTATTCTTTCCATCTATAACATCATCATATACTATGTTATATCCACCAATAACCATATCTACACTATTTTCAACCAAAGTATCATATAAAACTTGAAGATAATTAGGATTTACATAATCATCTGAATCTATAAAAACTATAAATTCTCCCTTACAATGCCTAATGGCCAGATTTCTTACTTCTGATATACCTTTATTTTTTTGTTTAATATAATTTATATTATGATATCTACCTAAAAATGAAGCTATTATAGATGCTGATTCATCTGTTGAACCATCATTAACTATAACAACCTCAAAATCTTTATAGGTTTGGTTAAATATACTTTGTAAACATTGTCCTAAATACTTTTCAACATTATAAACCGGCACTATTATACTAATCATTAACTTTAATTCTCCTCAAATAAGAAATCACACGGTATTTTCTTGATATCTTGAATTTTATTCTTTAAAAAATATATATACTTAAAAAACCCTAAATAAAAAGCTATATACTTTATTTTTATTTTTCTTTCTATATTTTTGCTTTTCATTAGCTTAAATAAATTAACTCTTTTTTTATAGCACCTTAATTTATCCATATATTTATTTATCTCCCAATTTTTAATTTTATTTTTATTCACATGATACCATGTATAATATGCTGAAATACTTAATACCAATGTATTAACCACAAAGTCATTACTTAAAACTTGTAACCTCTCCATATCATCTAAATTTAATAGTATATCTTGTGCTGTTTTTAATGTAGGATTATAGCAAATAGATTTTTTATGTTGAACATAATAATATAGCGGCTCATCTATTGCTAATACCAAATTTGATTTTTTTATCAATTTATAGGAAGTTATTATATCTTCATATAATCTTCCTTCTGGATAAAATATATTATTATCCTTAAACAAACTGGTTTTAACTAACTTGTTCCAAGCATATCCTTTTATCTTATTACTTAAAATAAAATTTATAGCATTATCCTTATCAATATTTCCCTCTATTCCTACCTGCTCAAATTCTATAAATTTTTCATTATTATCACACTTAGTTAAAGCACAAGTAACTATATCAGCCTTTTCTCTTTCTAAAACACTATACATCTTCTCAAACATTGTTTTATGGACATAATCATCCGAATCAACAAATCCAATATATTTTGCATCACACTTTTTTATTCCATAATTTCTCGCTGAGCTCAATCCACTATTTTCAGTTTTATAATACTCAATATTATTAGGGTATTCATTCATAAATTTTAGAATTATCTTTTCACTATTATCCTTAGAGCCATCATTTATAATAATTATTTTTATTTTTTCTATAATAGATTGATTTATTAAGCTATCTAAGCATCTTTCTAAAAACCTTTCCGTATTATATACTGGTACAATTATACCAATTTCCTTCATAAAAACTCCTACTTATTTCTAATTATCATTCTCTTTAATTTTCTTAAATTAATTATTAGTCTATCCCATATTACTCTCTTAATTATATCTAATTTATCAATAATAGACTTCTTACCTAATTTATTTATATATATATAATTATTCTTAACAATTAATTCACATTCATCATATATACCTTTTGATATTGTAGTTGCTCTAATCTTTACTTTCCCATTTTTTTTACCCTTAACTACTCCCTTTTGATTAACTGTAGCTATTTTTGGATTACTAGTTGACCACCATAATTCCTTATTTGTAGTATCATAGGGTTCTATTATAGCTTTAACTTTACATTGAGTTTTATTATAATAATCTACATTAAGATATATATTATAGGGCTCTATATAATTACAATATTTTATCTTTCTATTAAGGTTTTTTATTTCTTCTTTTAAGCCCTCTATACTGTTATTACCTCCATTTTTATCTATACCTACCTCCTCTATTATCTTTATGCTTTCATTAAAAGTTCTTGCATACCCCTCACTTGGAGTAACTACCTCCACTCCTTTTTCAATTATATAATCTAATAATTTAGGCAATATATTAGAAATAGCATAATCATTATTAGAATAAATTGATTTATCTAATTTATCAGCACAATGCATCATAAAAACAAGCCACATATTATTCTCAATACAATAATCTACACATCTTTTAAAATACTCTAAAGTCTTTTTTTCATCATTTCCTAAAACACACGGATTAGTTCCTGTATAGCAACCAAAGGCTATTCTATTTAATTTATATCTATCACTAATTTCATTATTATCTATATCCATTCCCCCAAAAGCAAAATCATAGTATTTTTTTACTTTTTCATATACTATAGGAGAAACTAAATTTTGAGGATACACAAATCCTCGAACTTTAAATCCTTTACTTTCTAAAAAGAGCTTACACTTATCATTTAATGCTTCATTTAAATCATCATTATCTATAAAATCATTCATATTAGATAGATAATAACTACCATGCCCTAGCATTTCCCACCCTTCATCGTATAATTCATTTAAATTTTCAGTAGTTAGAAAATTACTCTTCCCTCCTTCAAAAACATTATTCTTTACATCGATTAAAGAGGTTATTATAGCGCAAGAAGCTTTCAATTTTCTTTCCTTAAAGATTGGAAGTAATCTAGTCATTACTTCAGCTTTCCCATCATCATCTATAAAAGTTATCATTGACCTTCTATTTAATTTTTCCTTTTCATCTATTATATCTTCCACAAACCCTCCTAATCTATTACATCTATAATTTGATCTTTATATAATAAATCATTTATGCTTTCAACATTGGTATGATAGCATTCATTTGTATACTTTCCATATATTTTTTCTTTTTTAGTGCATCCTTTCAAAAACCACTCGTATTCAATATCAATATGACCTATATCTACAGCCTGAATATTACTTTCATTTAAGTCATAAGCTAGTACAGATGCTGTTGGTCCTAAAGCTATGAGTACCAATTCACTATTTATATTTTTTTTAACTGATCTTAATATTTGGTTATATTTTAAAAAACAGTTTTCAGATGGACATAATATTCTTTTCATAGAATTACAATTATTAAACAAATCATTTCCAATCCCTAATCTACTTTCCTTACCTTCTACAATCAATATATCCTTTTTATCCCATATTCTTTTAACTAACTGAAATTTTTCATAAGAATTACTCCTATCACGGTATATAATATAAGGTCTTGATATAAATGCATTATAGTATATATTAGACATGTCCATGTATTTATACCATTTCCATCTATTAAAAATTAATTGTCTTCTCCAATATTTAACATCAACTTCACTTGAGTACTCATCTAAGGAATCAAACACATCTGGAATTGCAATTAGCATCTTTTCTCTATTAGATCCCAATATTTCCTTCAATCTATTTGCTAATTTCTCATCATATTTTTGAAATCCTATATCTTCTCCCCATATAAGATTTAACTCCCCATCACCAAATCTACTTAGTGAACACTTCTTTTCAACTATATTTTTGACTATACAATCTATCCCTTTAATTGTTGGACTTTTTATTATACTTTTCTGAATAAAATTGATTGTATTTTCAATTTTTTCTCTATACATTGAAGCTATAGGTTTTAATGTGCTTTTTAACTCTTTATTCATACTTCCCCCCAATTTACCTAAACGTTCTGTTAACTTATATGAACATTGCTTCTCTCCAATCAAGTAGGTACAATAG
>CAUWNL010000018.1:0-41534 GCA_963559995.1 uncultured Sarcina sp. | reverse complement strand
TAATTTTTATTCTTTTTTATTTTCATTCTTATAATGTTCATTAAATAAATTAATGACTCTGTAAATGTTATACTATATTTTATTTTATTTGCCATTATATTTCTTTTTTTGAGCTTCCTAATATTAATAATTTAATAATACAAAATAATATTTATATTATTTTGTCGAAAATTATATTGAATTGAGAATATTTATATAGTATAATCCTAATTGATAATTTGTTTTCAAAAGATAATAAATTATCATCTATTATATATTATCTTTTTTCTATGGAACAAATTTATCTTTATAGGTAATAAATTTTAAGTTAAACGTTATAATTAATAATCTAAATTAATTAATTTAGATTATTATAAATACATAATAAAAATAATAATAGGAGGAGTTTAATTAAATAATTAAAAATAACTTAAATAGTTTATAAGCTCTTAAGAAGCTTTAATCCTTAAAAAAAGTTTAATGCTAACGCTGTCAAAATTCATTATGACTTAAATAATACTAGTGAAATATACCCTTGTTAAATCTTAAAATTATCTACAAATTAATATTGAATAAATAGCAACTATAGAACTATTAAACAAACGATTATTAGCTAGATTAAAAAAGGAGATTGATTAATGAAAAAAAATAAAAAATTAGATCAAGAAAATTTTAATCGTATCAGTTCAAAAATTCATGAAAATAGTGAATTTTCTAATGAAGAATTATTAAAAAGATTCAACAGCTCCCTTAATGGTTTAAGCGAGTCACAGGTTAAGAAAAACATAGCTACTTATGGTGATAATAACACTAATCCAAACAGAGAGAAACCACTAATAATACAATTTTGTAAAGCCTTCATAAATCCCTTTGTATTTGTATTAGTTATAATTGCTATTATAAGTTACTTTACCAATGTTGTATTTGTTCCACCTGGAACTCAAAGCTGGTCTCAAATCAATATTATACTTGTATTAATAGTAGTAGGTGGAGTTATTCAGTTTTCTCAAGAATATAGGTCTGGAAAGTCTGCCAAAGCTTTAGCAAGTTATATAAAAAATACATGCTTGGTAAAAAGGAACACCGAAGATTTTGAACAAATCGATACAAGAAAATTAGCCGTTGGTGATATAGTTAAATTAAGAACTGGAGACATAATTCCAGCTGATTTAAAAATTTTAGAATGTAAGGATTTTATGGTTAGTCAGTCAGCCTTAACTGGTGAATCTGAACCAGTAGAAAAACTTACAGTAAATACTTCTAATAGTTCTGAAGTAGGGGACTACACAAACATTTGTCTTTTAGGAACTAGTGTTGTAAGTGGTACAGCTATTGCAGTTGTTATTGGAACAGGTTTAAATACATATTTTGGTGCTATGCAATCTTCTCTAGAAGAAGCAGACCCTGAAACAGAATTTGATAAAAGTGTTAGAAAAGTATCTAAAATGCTTTTAATATTTATGCTTGTAATGGTTCCTCTTGTACTTGTTATAGATTGGTATCAAACTGGTAGCTTCTTTGATGCATTAACATTTGCTGCATCACTAGCTGTAGGATTAACCCCTGAGATGTTACCTGCTATTGTATCTGAGAACCTTACTAAAGGTGCTTTAAAAATGGCAAAACATAAAACAGTTGTTAAAAAAATTGGTGCAATTCAAAACTTTGGATCTATCGAAATACTTTGTACAGATAAAACCGGAACATTAACAGATGACCATATAAGAGTTGAAGAATGTATTGATATAACTGGTAATACTTCTAATGAAGTTCTTAAATATGCTTACTTAAACAGCGCAAAACAAAGTGGATTACAAAACGTAATTGACTTTGCAATAATGGATCGTGCTAAAGAATTAAATATTGATAAAGAACTAAATGATAGCTGCAAAAAACATGATGATTTAGCATTTGATTTTACTAGACGTAGAATGTCAGTTTTAATTGAAGAAAATAATACACCTATGTTAATAACAAAAGGTGCTTTCGAAGAAATGTTACATATTTCTAAATATGTAGAAATGAATGGTGAATTATTAGAAATAGATTCTAAAATTATTTCTAACTTAAAGAAAAAAGTTGATAAGTTAAACCTTGAAGGTATGAGAGTTATAGCCCTTGCTAAAAAACAACTTTCTAAAACTTCAGCAAGTTTAGAAGATGAATCAGAAATGATATTAGTAGGATTTTTAGGATTCTTAGACCCACCAAAGGAAACAACTAAAGAAGCATTAGATGCTCTTGAGTATTATGGCGTTGATGTAAAAATTTTAACTGGTGATAACGAACTTGTTACTAAAAGAGTTTGTGAACAAGTCGGATTTAAGATAACAGGAATTTTACTTGGTTCTCAGGTTTCTAAAATGTCAGATAATGAATTAAGAGCTGAAGCTTTAAGAGCTAATGTATTTGCTAAATTAAATCCTCTTCAAAAAGCAAGAATTGTCAGAGTATTAAAAAGTGCTGATAAAGTTGTTGGCTTTATGGGAGACGGTATAAATGATGCTATTGCATTAAAAGAATCTGATGTTGGTATCTCAGTTGATACTGCTGTTGAAATTGCTAAAGAAAGTGCTGATGTTATTCTTTTAGAAAAAGATCTTATGGTACTTCAAGAAGGTATAATTGAAGGTAGAAAAGTTTTTGCTAATACTACTAAATACTTAAAAATTACTGCAAGTAATAACTATGGTAACTCTATAAGTGTTCTTATGGCAGGTATTTTCTTACCATTTGTACCTATGTTACCTCTTGAATTGTTAGTACAAAACTTAGTTTATGATATTACTCAAATATTTATCGCTTGGGATAATGTTGATCCTGAACTTATTGCTAGACCTAGAAAATGGGATGCTAAGGAAATGTCAAAAATGCTTATAGTATTTGGACCTTCTAACTCAATATTTGATATTATTTGTTTCCTTACCATGTGGTTCTTCTTTGGTTGTAACACAGATGCAAAAGCTGCGTTATTCCAAACTGGTTGGTTTATTGAAGGAGTATCAAACTCTGTTTTCGTTCTATATGCATTAAGAACAGAAAAGATACCATTTTTACAAAGCAATCCATCATGGATATTTAATATCTCAGTAGTAGCGTCCCTCCTTGTTGGTTGGTTACTCCCATATACGTCATTTGGACACGCTCTTGGTCTAGTTTATATAACACCTTGGTATATACTATACATCTTTGGATTAATGATAGTATTATGTTTACTAGTTCAAGCTTTAAAACATCTTTATATAAAGAGATTCGGAGCTCTCTTATAAAGAATGGAGGTGATTTAAATGAGCACTACATTAATGATTATAGGCTTCATAGCTGCATTTATTGCTTATCTTGCTCTACCAGCTTTTGTCCTAATTAAAAAAGACCTTTAAATAGTAGTGAGAATTAATAGAGTTTATTTACATTAAAAAAGCTAATTATATTTAACAGTTAAAAAACCATATCTTCTTAAAAGAAGATATGGTTTTTGGATTTAATTAAATTACAAATTATTCTATATATTATTTATCTAAAAAGTTATCCACAATATATTGTGGATATTGTGGATAACTTGTACTATATATAGTATTTATATTATTCAATAGTAGATTCTTTTTCTTCTACCACTATTTCTTCATTTTTTTCATTCTCTTCATCAATAGAAGCTGCACCTTCAAGTTCTGCTTGTTTTGCTTCCTCTAATGATTGTCTTAATTTTTCTTCCTCTAAAACAACTTCTTCTTTTAACTTTAACATTTCTTCCCTTTTAGCTTCAAGTTCTGCTTCAAGTTCTAGTTGTCTTTGATTTAATTCATCTATTTTAGCATTTATTTCATTTATTTTTTCACTATTTTCTTCACTATATCCTTCTACTGATACTCCTAAATCGTCTTCAGAAGAATCATTTTCGCAACAATTGTTTTTCAAATTTCTTATAGATTTTACACCTACTAAAGTTGCTACTCCTGCAACTGCTGCTGTTCCTGCTATCATTGCCATTAATTTTTTATCCTTCATAATAAATTCCCCTTTACTTTTCAATATTTTATACATTATTTAATTTAAGGTTTGCTATTTTGAAATATTATTTCTTGTGAACATCCATTATCGTCTATAAATACTAGCTCTACTTTAACAATATCTAGAACATTTATATTTGTATCTTTATTATTAATTTTTATAAAGTATTTTCCTGCTTGTAATATAGGCCTGGATAATCCATATGGTTGTCCATTAGCACTTATTAAATACTCATCATAATACTTAAACTTAGAAATAAGTACTACATCATTCTTATCATAACATCTAATTATGATATTACTTTTTTGAGATAAACTAATATTTAGTACCTTGTTTAAATTAAATTCTACAAAAAGTTCCTCAGTCCCTATACCTTGAACACTTACATTACTAACAAAGTCAGAACAATCCCCATTGCCTGATATACCTTTGTCTTTCCCCTTAGAATTTTCATACATTTTTACATTAGTATTAAATGATTTGAAATTAAAATCATTAAAATTTTCTTTTGATGATTTGCCATTTGTATTATTAACAGCCTTAGCCATTACTGGAGTTGTAACTGTAAATGCCCCTATAGTTAACGCTATCGAATTTATTATTATTGACCATAGTTTTTTTCCCATAATGACTCATCTCCCTTTCCCACTGTTATTTACAAATGACTTGTACCAAAAATAAATTTTACTTTAATTCTAATTACAGTATAACAATAGTTCTTAGAAATTTCTATTATTTTCGTAAGACATATTTTTTAAATTATACATTTAATTACATATTTATAAATTAAAATTAGATTTTTACTAAAAAAAAGTTTAAACATATTAAAATTATTCATAAAAAAAGTAAAATTCAATCATATTTAGTTATAAATTGACTGATTATATTTAATCATACTTTTTACTATTATTATCTTTTTACTTCTATTATTACATATTTTTTAAAAATTATTATATAAAAATTAAATAATTTACATATAAAAATAATTAACAAAACCTTTTAGTCCGTATTCTATAAATAATTATACAAATTCTATTTTATTTATAAAAACAAAAACCCTATAAGAATAGACTTTATATCATATCTACCCTATAAGGTAAAATTTAATTTTTATATTATAATTAATTTAATATTTTCTTAATTTTTCATATTCTTCTTTTATAATATCTTCAAATACCTCTTTACTCTTATATCCGATGACCTTAGTGTCACCTATTATTATTGTTGGAATACAATCTATATTATCTATTTTCCCCATTTGAAGTTGTTCTTGTTCTTTTTGTTTATACTTCCTACTTTCCAAAGCATCTTTCACATCACCGGCACTAAGACCTAGTTCATCTACTATTTCAGATAAAACATCAACTTGTCCAATATCCTTACCTTTCTCAAAAAATGCTTCATAAACTTTATCTTGAAATTCCTTTCCTTTACCATGTTCCTTAGCAAAATAATATGCTTCAAAAGCTAATTTGCTTTTAGGCGTATCTATATTTGGTATTTTAGCTTTACACCCAAATTTTTTTCCAATACTCTCTAAAATATTATTCCACATACTTTTTCTAAAGGGATCAATATTTAAATTTAATTCGGGAATCTCAAATGGTATATATTGAACTTTAACATTTTTATCCTTTACAGCTTCACCAAAAGTAAATCTTGTTAAAAAACAAAAAGGGCAAATATAATCTAAATACACCTTAATATTAACTTCCATGTTTATATTCTCCTAATAAAATAAAAAACAATAATAAAAACTACCTACAATTAATTTATTATCTATTTTTATTTTACTACAAAATTCGACATTTTCATATTGGCTAATTTAATTATATTCCTTTAATTTATATATATCTTATATAATTTTCTTGATTTTTCAAAAGAATAATAAAAAACTAAGAATTTTATTTTATTTATGTAATTTTATTACTTATAATTTCATTAAAGGAATGAAATTATAAATAATATTTTTTTTTCTAATTTATGTGCTTTATGTATTTTATTAATCTATTATTAGTTTAAATTAAATATCTTTAATACTAACATATATATTGGAGCTGATAAAATAACTGTTATAATTCCCGCAAGACCTATTGACAATGAACTCATAGCACCTTGGACTTCCCCCATATCAAAAGCTGTTACTGTTCCTAATGAATGAGATGATGTTCCAAAAGCTACTCCCATAGCTACAGGATGTTTTATTTTAAGTAATTTAAATATAGTAGGTCCAACTATTGATCCTGTAATTCCTGTTATTATTACACAAACTACTGTAATTGAAGTTATTCCTCCTAAGTTGCTAGATATTGCATAGCTTATAGGTGTTGTAACTGATTTTGGAATTAATGATGCTATAAGTTTTGCATTAAATCCAAATAAATAACATAAAGTTGAAACGAAACTCATAGATACTAAGCATCCACATAATAATCCAAGTACAACTGGCCATAAATATTTCTTTAAAAGTTTTATTTGTTTATAAAGTGGCACTGCAAGAACTACTGTTGCTGGTTCTAACATATCATTTATAAACTTTGCACTAGAATTATATGTGCTATAGCTTATATGCCCAAAAATTAAAACTCCTATAACAAAAATAATTCCTATAAGAAGAGGATTAAATAGCACTATTTTAGTTTTCTTAAAGATAAACATTCCTATTTCATATCCTAATATACTTATTAATATCCCAAATAATCCATTGTTTATTATTGCATCCATATCCATTAACCTCCCTATTCTTGTATTTCTATATTTTTTATAAATCCATAATTTAATAAAATTTATTAAATTTAAACAATTTACTATTTATTATTTACTTCTCTATCTTTACTAATATTTTTATCCTTATTCTTTTCTGCTTTTTTTATAAATCCCTCAACTGATACAACTGTTACACTCATTACCACTAATGTAGAAACTATAGCAATAACTATTAGTTGTATTCCATCTGCTTTTAGTATACTAACTGCAGTTATAAGCCCTACACCTGCTGGTAAAAAGAAAAATGCTAAATGATCTAATAAGAAATTTGATACTGTTTCTATTTGTTCAACTTTAACTACATTTGTCATAAGAAGTATTAAAAGAAGTATCATTCCTATAATATTTCCTGGTATTGATAAATTAAATGTACTAGATATAAATTCTCCTACAAAATAAATAACTAAAATTATTAGACATTCTCTAAGTAATTTCATAAAACCACTTCCTATTTATACATATATTTAAATCTTAAATTGGTATGACCAATAACAATACATATTGTACACCATTTATTTATATTTTGCTAGTATTTTATTAAAATTTATTTTATTTGAACAATAAATTTACTTAGAATTCATTATTTTAAAATAAAAAAACTATAAAGTCTTTATTACTTAAGACTTTATAGTTTTTTCAATAACATAATTATATTTCTATGATTTCTCTATGTTTCCTCATAGCCTCAAAGGCTTTCTTCTTATCTCTATTTTTCATTGCCTCTACTAATTCTTTATGAATTTCTAAAAGTTTTTTGCTATTTGTTGCATCAAGTTTAGTTAGTTCACTTCTTGTACCTCTTATACTCTCATCAACAAGTTCTGATATTACAGTTAATATACTTGATATTACCCTATTTTTTGAGGCATTATCAATTATATAGTGAAGTTCTCTATCTATTTCAGTATTTTTTGCCTCATCAACTGTCTCACTCATCTCAGTGATTAGCTTTTCTAATTCTCTAATATCTTTCTCATCTATTCTTTCAGCTGCTAAAACTGCTGCTTGACTTTCTAGTATAGATCTAAACTCATTTATTTCAGTTAAATCATTTTGCTCTAATAAAAACATTACTGATAGTGGTTGTATTAATGATTCTTCAAAAGTCTCTTTTATATAATTTCCTGCACCTTGTTTACTTTCAATAAGACCTATAACATCTAACGCCCTTATAGCTTCTCTAACAGATGCTCTACTTACACCTAAATCTTCAGCAATTTCCCTTTCTGGTCTTAATTTTTCTCCCTTTTTTAAAGTCCCATTTTTAATCTTTTCCTTTATAGATTCTATTACAACTTCATAAGCTCTATTTGTTTTATTCTCCATATATATCAAAACCCAAGATTTAGGTTTTGCCTCCTCCCTACTTAAAACATAAATATTACTTTCTATATAATGCCTATATTATATTTTATCAAACTTTTAACATAATATAAAACCCTCTTCACCATAAGTTATTTTATAAAGATTATAAAATTAACTGTGTATTAGATGTTTTTTAATTGATAACTTTTAAAAAAGATAGTTTTTAAACTAAACCTATCCTAAAATTATCTTTAGTATTGTAGTATTTTATTATAATGAATAATAAATATAAAAGCACTAGGTATAAATTATACATGAAAATAATTTATTATTCCTAGTGCTTTTATATTTAAAAATCTATCCTATATTATACTGCCCCTTCTAATATTTTACGACTTACTTCTAAAGTAATTTCGCCAGTTTCTGATAAGGCTAATCTTCCGTGCTCTTTTAATGCATTAACTAAATCTTCTATTTTACTAGCTTCTATTTCATAGTCTGATAAATGAGTTTTTATCCCTAAACTTTCAAAGAATTCTCTAGTTTTTTCTATAGCTAAATCTATTTTTTCTTCATCATTTCCTTCAGTTATATTCCAAACTCTTTCCGCAAATTGAACTAACTTATCATGTTTTTGCTTTCTTGTAACATTCCAAAGAGATGGGGCTACAATTGCAAGAGTTTTTCCATGATCAACACCAAACATTGCAGTTATTTCATGTCCTATCATGTGAGTACTCCAGTCTTGAGGAACTCCAGCACCTATAAGGCCATTTAATCCCATAGTTGCACACCAAACAAGGTTTGCTCTTGCATCATAATCTGTTGGATTTTCAACAGTAGTTTTACCGATTTCTATTAATGTCTTTAATATTCCTTCAGATGTTCTATCTTGGAATCTTCCCTCTACTGGATATGTCATATATTGTTCACATACATGTATAAATGTATCAACAACACCATTTGCCACTTGAGTTTTCGGAAGTGAGAAGGTAAGTGTTGGATCTAATACAGAAAACATTGGAAAAACTAAATCGTTATGGAATGGCCATTTACCGTGATTAAATGTCACAACTCCACCTCTATTCATTTCTGAACCTGTTGCAGGTAAAGTTACAACTGTTCCAAGAGGTATTGCTCTTTTTGTAACTGGATTTTCTTTTCCAAGTAATATATCTGAAGCCTCTGCTCCTTCATAACATGAAGCAAGTGCAATGAATTTTGTTCCATCCATTACTGAACCACCACCTACAGCTAAAAGGAAATCTATATTTTCTTTTTTAACTATTTCAACAGCCTTCATTAATGTTTCATATTTAGGATTTGGTTCTATTCCACCAAACTCTATAATCTTTCTATTTCCTAAACCATTTATAACCTTGTCTAATGTTCCAAACTTCTTTACACTACCACCACCATAAAGAACTAAAACTTTAGCATCTTTTGCTATAAGATTATCTAATTCCCTTAATCTATCTTTTCCAAATACTATTTTAGTAGGATTATAAAAATCAAAATTTAACATTCTATTCCTCCTCATATCCTTAATACTATGTAATGTATTAATCTATATTTTAGTATTAACTATAATTTAATATTTTATTTAATTATATCAGTTTATTCGAGAATGAACAAGTGTTGTTAAAGTATAATTTTTATAAAAGTATTAAAATTATAAGTAAATTTTATCATTACACTAACCTTAAAATCTAAAAATAATGGAACTATAAAAAGATTTTTATCAATAAATATTGACATAAATCTTTTTAAATTTATAATTATTAAATATTTTTTCTATAACTATAATAAATTTTTAAACCTACACTTTTCCTTTTTAGATAAGAAAATATAAGTAGTAATAAGCATGAGAATCTCAGTTACAGGAATGGTTAGCCACACTCCATTAATTCCAAAGAAATATGTTAATGGGTAAAGCGTTATGATTACAAAGACTAGACCTCTTCCAAGCCCAATTATTAAAGCTTCCTTCGCAAGCCCTAAAGCCTGAAAATATGCACCATTAACTATATTAATACCAGCCACTATAAAAGATATACTATATATCCTTAATCCTAATACTCCTATTGTTTCAATCTGTTTTGTTGGAGCTGTAAACATACTTATAAGTCCATTAGGTATAATCTGAGAAATTAAAAATAATATTATTCCTATAATTATAGCTGTTATAATTGATATTTTTCTAATTTCCTTTATCCTCCTATATTTTCCAGCTCCTATATTTACGCTAACTATCGGTTGAATGGTTTGCCCTACTCCATTTAAAATAGCTATTACAACTATAGCTATATTCGCAATAATTCCATAAATAGATACATAAATAGTTCCCCCTAATTCTTGAAGTCTTAAATTAAACAATAAAATAACTACTCCTATAGAAAGTTCTATACAAAAACTAGGGAAACCAATATTAACTATATCTAAAAAATCCTTAACATTAAACTTTTTAAAGAAAATTTTTAAAGTATTATTTGAATTTAGAAAATGTATTAGACAAACTAATATAGCAAAAACTTGAGCTATTACTGTAGCAATAGCGCCTCCTGCAATACCACTATTCATTTGAAATATAAATATATAATCCAATACCACATTAGTGATTGATGCTACAGCAACTGAAATCATTACAAGTCTTGGAGCTTTATCACACCTTAGAAAGCATTGAAGAGTCATTGCAATTACAAATAGCCCACTTCCTCTTATTAGCCAATGAGTATACTGCATTACTAAATTTATATTTTCATTAGTAGCTCCTAATAAATAAGCTAATTGTCTTTCATAGATTATCCCAAATAAAGTGAAAATAATTGCAACTATAATTGCTATAACCATTGACAATGTAAATATTTCTCTAGCTCTTTTCTCATTTCCTTTTTCCATAGACATTAATGTTGAACCACCAACTCCTATAAGTAAACCCATTCCAAACCCTGCTGAAAATATTGGAGTATTAATATTTAATGCTGCTAAACCACCTGCACCAACTCCTTGTCCTATAAATATAGTATCTAAAAGAACATATATACTTATAGCTAAAGACCCAATGGCAGTTGGAAACAGATATTTAAAGTATATAGTCTTTATATTTTCCTCTAATAAATTTAATTTTTTCATTAAGTTTACTTCCCCCTTAAAATGTACCTCACTAATTATAGCATAATGCTAACTATATCCTACTTATTAGTTGTATAATTAATTTAAACTATACTTAATATAAATTAGAAGGAGGACTCTATTATGAATAATCACAAATTTGATGTAAAAAAATTAGATGCCTTAAATAATCCTGAAAGACTAAGTCTTATGAATTTAGATGAAATTTTTAAAGCCCTAAACATGAATGAAAAATCTATTTTAGTAGATTTAGGAGCTGGTACAGCCTTTTTCAGCAAAGTATTTTTAGATAGGATTAAAGACTCTAAATGTTACGCATTAGATATATCAAAATATATGATAAACTATATAACAGAGAACATAGTTTTAACTCTTAATGATAGACTTGAAGCAAAATTAATGGAAGAATCAATTATTCCATTAAAAACTGAATTGGCCGACTTATTATTTATGATATTACTTTTCCATGAACTTGATACTCCTTTAGACACTCTAAAAGAAAGTTATAGAGTTTTAAAAATTGGGGGTAAAATTTTTATAGCAGATTGGAAAGAGGGAGAAAATCCTCATGCAGTTTCTAAAGATTTTATAAGTAATAATCTTAAGGCTACAGGTTTTTCTAACATACAAGAACTTAATGTTTCAGAAAGACTAGTTTGTTTTATTGCTGAAAAATAAACTTTGAAATTTAATGTACATGAATGTTGATTTTAGATATATATTTAATTATCTAAAATCAACACTTTATTATATTATAATTATGCTAACACTTAAACACATATTATATTAATGTGTCAATATTTTCTAAGGTGTGCCATTAAATTTAACTATTCATCTACTGAAAAATTTTCATGTAAAAGATTCTTATCTAAACCTTCTCTTTGAACCTGTGGACTTACTTTTATAGTTCCCGTCATATCACATATCTTTAGTATTATAAGTGTTAATATAAATGAGTATATTGCAACAATAACTACACCATAAAGTTGAACTAAGAATTGATTAAGACTTGCACTAACCCCATTAACTGCATTAACTGCGAAAAAACCTATTAAAAGAGTTCCTATAAATCCACCCATACCATGTACGCCCCAAACATCTAAAGCATCATCCCACTTTAATGCCTTTGCTAAATGAACAAATAAGAAACAAGCTATTGCTGCTATAATACCTATAAATACTGAACCTTGAGGTGTTACATAACCAGAACATGGAGTTATTGTTGCAAGGCCAGCAACAGCTCCTGTTATAAGCTCAATCATAGAAAAATGTTTTTCTTTAATATAGCATATTATTACCCAAACTATAGCAGCAAACCCAGCTGCTATTCCAGTATTAGTAAAAGCTAGAGCAGCTGTTTCTCCACCTGCTAAAGCTCCTCCAGAATTAAATCCAAACCATCCAAATAATAAAATTGCTCCTCCAATTAATACAAGAGCTATATTTCCTGGTCCTTTTGTAGGCTTAACAGCTCTTTTCCCTAAGAATAATATTGCAGCTAAAGCCCCAAAACCTGCTGTTGTATGTATTACAGTTCCTCCAGCATAGTCTACAAATCCCCATTCAGCTAGAAAACCTCCTCCCCACACCCAATGTGCTACAGGAAAATAAATAACTATCATCCATAGAATTAAAAACTTTATCCATCCACCTATATTCATTCTATTAGCAAAAGCTCCAGTCATAAGAGGTGCTGTTATAATAGCAAACATTAATTGGTACATAAAATACATTAAAAAAGGTATTCTAGAACCATAAGCAGGGTTTACTGTAAAATCTACACCCCTTAACATAAAATACTGAGATATATCTCCTATAAACCCTCCAATATCTCTTCCAAAAACTAATGAAAATCCACTTAAAGTCCACATAATAGTTACTATTCCTATGGCAATAAATGAATACATCATCATTGTTAATGAATTTCTTTTTTCTACAAGACCTCCATAGAAAAAAGCTAAGCCTGGTGTCATAAAAAATACAAGAACTGTAGTTACCACCATAAAAGCTACATCACCATTGTTTATTGTAGGCATTTTAATCTCTCCTTTTCTATTACTATATTATTAAAGTTTTTAGTTAAGTCCTTGTAAATTACATTACAAGTTATATTTAAATCTAACTATAATAATTAGTGTTTTAAGAATTATACAAAATATAGTATTACCTAAAATAAATTCAATTATTTATATAATGACGTTATAACTTCTTAATTTTTCATTTTATTTTATATCTTTCATCTAACTATAAGAAAATAAAAAAAGTTGATACTAATAATACTCTTAAAACTAAAGAATTTATCTAATATCAACAAATCTATATTTAAATTAAAGCTTTCTTACAACGAAATCTTCAGAATTTAAAATATTTTTTCTCACATAGTTATGACAGTGTAAAATTACACTTTCTATTTCTTGAGTTAAGTTACCCATAATTCTCACTATAAATCCATTAACCTCAATAGATGATATTCCAACATTTACATCCATACCTAAGTTAGCAATTTCATATCTTAAATTTTCAATAAACTTCTCATCTATATTATTATTTATAATAATTAATGTTGCAAAATTTTTATAACCTTCCATAAATCCTAAATCATCTATGTTACTTTCTCTTGGATTTATTATCATATTGTCAGATAAAACAAGGCTATCGTCTACATAAATATCTGTTTTTAATCTTGCTCTTTTATATTGGAATCTTTTTTTATCTGGAGACCATCCAGAAGTTATTCCATCAGTATATATTAAAGTAGAACTTTTAGTCATATATATTTTATTTTCTTGTTTATACTTTGCATCTCTATAAAGAATTACCGGATCATTTATATACTCTAAAATACTATTTTCATGAAGTTTTATTCTTGTTTCTTGTAAAGATTCTAAATCATTTTCACACTTATAAACCTTATTAGCTGCTTGAGTTGTTATAACTGCTCTAGTATTCTCCTTTAATTCAATAGATATGTTATAATGTTCTCCCTCAACAACCCCCCCCCCTAATTGCATTAAAAAATAAGTAGGTATATTTTCTGAACCTATATCTATTTTAGATGATAACTTAAAAATACCATTAAAATATTTTTTAGAAGTTATTATTTTGTTTCCTGATTTTTCTAAAACAAGATCTATAACCCCAGCACACTTCCTCTTGCTTATTGTATTTTCCATAATCTAAGAAATCCCTTCTAAAAGGCAATTTTTCTTAATCCAATTTAATACTTCTAAAACTCCAGAATCATTTTTAAGGTTTGTAAATATGAAGTCTTTCTGACCTCTAAAAGCTAATGTATCTTCCTTCATTACATCTAAATTTGCCCCAACATATGGTGCTAAGTCAATTTTATTTATTATAAATAAATCGCTTTTTATCATTCCTTGACCTGCTTTCCTAGGAATTTTTTCACCTTGAGCAACATCAATTATGTATATAGAAAAATCGACTAAATCAGGACTAAAGGTAGCTGCTAAATTATCTCCACCGCTTTCTAAAAATAATATATCTAAATCCTTAAATCTTGATTTCATTTCCTCTACAGCTGCAAAATTCATAGAAGCATCTTCCCTAATTGCTGTATGTGGACATCCCCCTGTTTCAACTCCTATAATTCTATCCTCCGATAAAACAGAGTTTTTCACCATAAACTTTGCATCCTCTTTGGTATAAATATCATTTGTTATAACTGCACAACTATATTTATTATTTATCATTCTTGTTAGTCTTTCTATAAGAAGGGTTTTTCCGCTTCCTACAGGACCTCCAACACCTATTATTACTGGTCTCATAACTAAAACCTCCCTTTAATAAAACTATTAACGTTTATTAAAATATTAATCTAATCTTTTAATAGTATTAATCTTTAAGACATAAAAAGCCTAAAAGTTAAACTTTCATGATTTATCTGTGATAACTCAATTCCTGGTATGCTTACTCCAAAATAATCATAATCTGCATTATTAATAAACTCATATAAACCTTCAAGTATCTCTATAAAACTCTTTAAAAGAAGCTGACCGTCCTTTTGACCTAAAGGAATTGTTCTTACGGCATTTTGAATAAGCGTTGATATAGTACTATATATATAATATATAATAGCCTCTTTCATTGATATATTTAAGCTATACATAAGCATTCCAAATACTATTGATGGGTGCCCAAAAGCCTTTTTATTTTTTATATTATCTTCGTAAGTTTTTATTAATTCGCAATTATAAAGATCTAAAAACATTTTAATCATTCTACCTGCCACAAGTTTATTACCATTACGACTTTCCTTTGCTATAGTTTGCACAGTTATTTTTCTATCTAAATCTAAAATACCTTTAAAATCTTTTTTTTCTAACAATTCATATAACATTTTTATACATATCCCATCTGAGTATATAAATTGCTTAGTTAAATAAGTATTTAACCATTTTTGAAAGGTATCTGTATTATGCACTCTATCATCTCTTAGGTATGTTTCCATCCCATAAGAATGGTTAAAAGAACCTATAGGAAAGTTTGAATCACACAATTGTATTATTCTTAAAACATCTAGTATATCACTATCTTTAGTGTCTATGTTCAAATTCAACATGCCTAAATGCCTTCTCTAATACTCTGTCTTCTCTTGTATAATTTATTTTATCTTGTTTTAACTTTTCTTCAACTAAACTATCATATTCTACAATCATGGTATCATCTTTAAATTGTGCAGGCAGGTGTCTGTTACCAAGTTCATGAGCAATTTTTCCCATTTGATTTATATTTGTTGGTTTTATGACTAAAATATCGTTGCTTTCATATTGAATTACAACTAAATTATGGCCATCATTAAGAAGAATATCCCCATTATTTAAGGTTTTACCCTTTTCTAAAGATATTCCATATTCATGGCCGTGGTCTGATGTAACTCTTATTATCCTTTTTATACTATCATCACTTTTTAAAATTATTTTTTCTACATGAAAATTTTTTATGTTTTCTATATCTTTTATATTTCCTAATACCCTTTCAAAAACCATTTTCTTCTCCAATCTTAATTATTTTATACTGTGTTTATCACTATAAACAATATAATGATAAACACATAATCTATTATTTTAGAATAAGAAATATCTTTGAGTAAGTGGTAAACATTCTGCTGGCTCACAAGTTATAAGCTCTCCATCAACCTTAACATCATAAGTTTGAGGATCTACTTCTAATGATTTTGGTATAACATCATTAAATTTCATATCCCTCTTAGTTAAGTTTCTAATATTTCCAACTGGTAATACCATATTATCTAAATGCAATCTTTCTTTTATTCCATTTTTACATGCAGCTTTTGAAACAAATGTAGCACAAGTGTTTGACTTAGCCTTACCATAAGCTCCAAACATATGTCTCATAAGCACTGGTTGACAGGTTGGAATTGAAGCATTAGCTTCTCCCATAATAGATAGACTTACCATTCCGCCTTTTATTATCATTTTAGGTTTAGCACCAAAGAATGCTGGTTCCCAAAGAACTAAATCAGCCATTTTACCAACTTCAACAGAACCTATATAATCAGATATTCCATGTGCTATAGCTGGGTTTATTGTATATTTAGCAACATATCTCTTAACTCTATTATTATCATTATTTTCAGAATCAGCATTTCCACAAGCACACTTTAAAGGACCTCTTTGTACTTTCATCTTTGAAGCTGTTTGCCATGTTCTAGTTATAACTTCTCCAATTCTTCCCATAGCCATAGTATCAGAACTCATGATACTAAATATTCCTAAGTCATGTAATATATCCTCTGCAGCTATTGTTTGTTTTCTAATTCTTGAATCAGCAAATGCTATATCTTCTGGAACTTTTGGATCTAAATGATGACAAACCATAAGCATATCTAAATGTTCAGCTATTGTATTTACTGTATATGGTTTAGTTGGATTTGTTGATGCTGGTAAAACATTTATTTGTCCAGACATCTTTAATATATCAGGAGCGTGACCACCACCTGCACCCTCAGTATGATATGTATGAATTGCTCTTCCACTTATTGCTTCTATTGTATGTTCAACAAATCCGCCTTCATTTAATGTATCTGTATGTATAGCAACTTGAACATCATATTTATCAGCAGCTTGAAGTGAGTACTCTATAGCAGATCTTGTTGCTCCCCAGTCTTCATGAATTTTAAGACCACATGCACCGGCTTCTATTTGCTCCTCATTAACTTCTATATTTGCTCCGCTACCTTTACCTAAGAATCCCATATTTATTGGAAGACCCTCAGCAGCTTCTATCATTTTTTCAATATTCCAAGCACCTGGTGATGCAGTTGTAGCATTTGTTCCATCATTCGGACCAGTTCCTCCACCTATAACTGTAGTTATACCACCATGAAGTGCTACTTCCACTAAATCTGGGCTTATGTAATGAACATGAGTATCTATTCCACCAGCTGTTAATATAAGACCTTCGCCAGCTAAAGCTTCTGTACTAACTCCAACTATAAAGTCAACATTATCCATTACGTGAGGGTTTCCACCTTTACCAATAGCAGCAATTTTCCCATCTTTTATACCTATATCAGCTTTATAAATTCCTGTATAATCAACAACAGTTGCCCCTGTTATTATAAGATCAACTACTTGTGGATTCTCTCTAGTTTCTATAGAGTTTTGGCCCATTCCATCTCTTAAAGACTTTCCACCACCAAACTTACATTCATCGCCATAACCTGTATAGTCTTTTTCGATTTCTATGAAAAGCTCAGAATCACCAAGTCTTATTTTATCACCAGTAGTAGGCCCAAATAATTCTGAATAACGCTTTCTATCTAATTCAAAACTCATTACTTTCTTCCTCCTTTGTCTAAAAATCCATCAACTTTATTATTTAATCCATAAACTCTTCTAGTTCCACCTATGTCTATAAGTTTAACCATTTTATCGTCTCCTGGTTCAAATCTAACAGCAGTTCCAGCAGGAATATCTAATCTCTTACCATAAGCCTTTTGTCTATCAAAATCTAATTCATCGTTAACTTCGTAAAAGTGATAATGTGAGCCAACTTGAATTGGTCTATCCCCATCATTAACAACTCTCATTTCTATAGCTTCTTTACCTTCATTGTATTTAATTGATTCTTTAGCTAATATAACTTCTCCTGGTATCATAATTTAAAACCTCCTTTTTTATTGTATTGGATCGTGAACTGTTACGAGTTTAGTTCCATCTGGGAATGTACATTCAACTTGAACTGTGTGAACCATTTCTGGAACCCCTTCCATAACTTGATCCCTCTTTAATATATTTCTACACTCATCCATTAATGTTTCAACTCTTTTTCCTTCTCTAGCACCTTCCATTATTTCCTCTGTAATAATAGCAACTGCTTCTGGATGATTAAGCTTTAATCCCTTTGCAAGCCTTTTTCTAGCAACTTCTGCAGCAACAAAAACCATAAGCTTTTCTTGCTCTCTCATTGTTAATTTCATCTTTATTCCTCCTTTTTATATATTATTTTTAGGACTTATTTTTTACTAAATATATTAAATAAAGGTTAACTTTATTAATTAAGCATTATTAATATTTCCATTTTATTGATTATATATGTATCTAAACTTTAAAATTTTTCCTTTACTTTTTATAAATTTAAGTATTATTATCATTTTTTAAGCACAAAATAACTAAAATAATTTTTATTTTATAATTTAATAAGGAGGATTTTTAATATGTTAGGAGTAGTTCTTTTATACGTTGGTATAGTCCTAATAAGTAATGGTATAGCTAGACTTACTAAAGTCGACCCAAGATCCCAATCAATAATGAATCTATTTACAGGTGGTCTATCAGTAATAGCAAATCTAATAACTATTATATTTGGAGAACTTTTTACATCCCGAAGTGATTTCTATGCTGCTGCCACTGGATTATTATTTGGCTTCACTTATCTTTATATAGCCCTTAATGGTATTTTCAATTTAGACCAAAGATTATATGGTTGGTATAGTTTATTTGTTGCAATTAACTCAATACCAGCTGGACTTATAAGTTTCTTTAGCGGTGGAGTTTTTAATATATCAATGGCTATTATTTGGTGGCTATGGGGACTTTTATGGCTTACAGGTTGGATAGAAACAGTTCTAAAAATAAATTTAGGAAGATTCGTAGGTTATTTATCAACCTTTGAGGGGATTGTAACAGCCTGGATACCAGGGTTCTTAATGATAGCTGGATTCTGGGCATAAAAAAGGAGATGCATTTGCATCTCTTTTTTTATTAATTATTATTTATCTAATTTTCCGTTTAATTTCTTACTGTGTCCAGTTGAGAATTGAGTATTTCCTTTTTCATGGAATACTTCTTTCCATTCTTTTTCAGCATATGGTGTGAAATCTTTAGCTATTTGATTTAAAGTAGCTTTAAATTCTGGATCGTTTATCATTGCATCTGCACCTTCATCATCTGGTCTAGCGCCTGCTTCTTTTACTATTTGTCTAACAAATCCTGGGTTATCTATCATCATACAAGGTTTTAACATATTCTTGTTGTATGGTTGTTTTTCTCTTATTATTCTGAAGAATGGATCTCTTAAAACTTCTATTAATGGCTTACCAAGAGCATTTTGTGTTGAGAAATGTGAGAATATACATGGTTCAACATTTCCTTTAGAATTTATGTGGAAGTAGTATTTACCTGCTATACATCCTCCAACATATGGTGCATCATTAAAGAAGTCTAGTGTAAAGTAAGGTTTAGTTTTTCTAATTTCTCTAACTCTCTTACCTAAATATAATCTTTGTTCTGGGTTTAACATTAGGTTAAAGTCTGGTTTAGCATCTCCAACTGGCATGAATATGAAGTACCAACACATTTTTGAACCTTTGCTTATCATTAAATCAGTAAATTCATCACTTGTTACTGATTCTATGTTTTGGCTTGTAGCAGCTGTAGAAACTCCGAATAATACTCCTCTTTCGTTAAGTAAATCCATAGCATGCATTACTTTTTGGTAAACTCCTTTACCTCTTCTTCCGTCTGTAGCTGCTTCATCACCTTCAACAGAAAGCATTGGTATTACGTTACCTGAGTTTGCTAATCTATCAGCAGTTTCTTCATCTATTAATGTTCCATTAGTAAATGGTGTAAACATTACATCGTTATATTTTTCATATAAATCTAACATATATTTATTGAAGAATGGTTCTCCACCTAAAACAACTATCCAGTGAATTCCTAAATCTCTAGCTTCACCTATTAATCTATCAACTTCTTCTGGTGACATATCGTCTTTTTTACTGAAACTTGCAGCATAACATCCAGTACAATGTATATTACATCTCATTGATGGACTTATAAGCATGATAAATGGAATTTTAACATTTTCTTCTTCCATATATTTTTCTCTTTTACTTGCTGAAAGCCAAACACCATTAACAAAAAAGTTAGTAAAGAATTTCTTTAATGCTTTTTTGTTAGTAGTTTTAAGAATTCCTTGTATAAATTCCTTTACTGCTGGGTTTTCATTGTAGTATTGGCATACGTTGTCAATTTGTTTCTTTTGATCTTCATCTTTTACAAATTTCTTTATTGCTGCGAATATTTTATCAACGTTTTTTTCAGGGTCTTTATCAATTATTTGTAGAACAGTGTTTATAACAGCTGATGCAGCTAGTTTTTCTGCTTTTTCTTTAATGTTCATAGTTTTCCCTTCCTTACTTTTAATTTATTTTATTTGCTACAACTAAATTTTAAAATTGAATACAACTTAAATCTTATCAAATAACAATAACTTTAATTAATCATAAAATATCCTTATGACTTAAGAGCGGTATAACTATTTATAATTTCTATTGATTTTATGTACTTTGTAATATTACTAAAAGTTATAATTATTCCAATAATTATATATTTTCATAATATTTAAATTATTATTCATATTTTAAAAATAAAAACCATTATTCTTTTATTATCCAAATAAAAGAACCTATTAACTACTAATTCCATATTAATAGCTAAATTTACTTTCTATTTTTTTAGATTGTAAGCATTAATTAACATATTTAACAAATCGTTCATAATGGTATGATCACGCTAACTTGTATAATAATACTTTCTTAGCATAAATACAAGAACAAAAAAATTAATTATTAAATAATTTAATTTTCACCTTTTTTATTATTATATATTATTTTTTTTGGTATATCAACTTGTTTTTACATAATTCGACTAATTTTTTTGTTTTTTTTTATATAATCCTTTATTTAATAAACTTTTTTGCACATATATCTCTTATTTTTACCACTTATAACCTCATAATACATTTTACATATTATGATTATCATTGGTAATACCATTAATAATTTAACACTAATTAATTTTATAACTTTTTTTAGTTTTATACTAGTAAAATTTTTCTTATTTACATTCTATTAAAATTTAAAGTTTTTTTCAATAATTAGTTAATTTATAAAAATATTTCTTATTTAAATAAATTATTTTATCTCTGTATATTTATAAATAGATTACTTAACTTTTTAACTTTATTTACTTAAAAATTTAAAATTCTCTATTATAATTTAAATAGAATTTTAACGTTTAACTTATTATTTTTTTCCATATAACTTATTATTTTTTCCATATCATTTTTAATAAATAAAAAAATTATCTTAAAATATTAAATGCACTTAAAATAAACTTTATATAAGTTTTATATAAAGTTATTTTAAAATTCTTTAATTATTCTAGATAATCCTACTGTATATTATTATTTTCTTTAAAGTTCTTTATTAAATTAGCCATTTCTATTGCAGATACAGCTGCATCGTATCCTTTATTACCTGCTTTTGTTCCTGCTCTCTCTATTGCTTGTTCTATGGTATTAGTTGTTAGTACCCCAAATATAACTGGAACTTCTGATTCTAAAGATACCGCTGCAACTCCTTTTGAAACCTCTGCACAAACATAATCAAAATGCGGTGTTGAACCTTTAATAACTGCCCCTAAACAAATTACTGTATCATATTTTTTACTTTTTATCATCTTTTTTGCTATTAAAGGTATCTCAAAGGCACCTGGTACATAAGCTGTATCTATATGCTCTTCTAAAACTCCATGTCTCTTTAATCCATCTAATGCTCCACCTACAAGTTTAGAGACTATGAACTCATTAAATCTTCCTGCAACAATACCCACTTTTAAATCTTTAGCAATTAAATTTCCTTCTATTAAATTCATCTTTTATTCCTCCTAAAATTTATATATTTCTCTATGCTAATTTTTCAAAAATACTTACTATTAAATCCTTAAAAACTAAAAAATAACATTCAAGCTATAGTAATATTAACTCATTTTATTTTAAATAATTATTAATTTTACACTAACTAAACTAAGACTAACTATTTTAATATGTGCCCCATTTTTTCTTTTTTAGTCTTAAAGTAAAACTCATTAATTTCATTATGATTCATTTGAATTGGAACTCTTTCAACTATTTCTATATCATATCCTGATAGACCTGATATTTTTTTAGGATTATTAGTCATTAACTTTAATTTTTTAACTCCTAAATCTTTAAGTATTTGAGCACCTATACCATAATCCCTCATATCTGCTGGAAAACCTAGAGCAATATTTGCCTCAACTGTATCCATTCCCTGATCTTGAAGAGCATAAGCCTTTAACTTATTTATTAGCCCAATTCCTCTTCCTTCCTGTCTCATATATAAAAGAATTCCTCTACCCTCTTCCTCTATTTGTTTCATTGCAGCTACATATTGTTCTCCACAATCACACCTTTTAGAACCTAAAGCATCTCCTGTTAAGCATTCTGAGTGAACTCTAGTTAACACTGGTTTATCTTCTGAAATGTCGCCCTTTACTAAGGCTACATGATGCTCACCATTTAATTTATTTATATATCCAAAAATCTTGAAGTTCCCATACTTTGTTGGCATTTTAGTTTCTACAACTCTTTCTACAAGAATGTCTTTTTTTCTTCTGTATAAAACTAAATCTGCTATTGTAATTACCTTTAATCCATGCTTTTTACCAAACTCTAAAAGTTCTTGTGTTCTTGCCATAGTTCCATTATCATTCATTATTTCACATATAACCCCAGCTTCCTTAAATCCAGCTAGTTTAGCTAAATCTGTTGCTGCTTCTGTATGTCCAATTCTTTTTAGAACTCCACCCTCCTTTGCTATTAATGGAAATACATGTCCAGGTTTTCTAAAATCATAGTCCTTTGACTCATTATCTAAAACTTTCTGAATTGTATGTGCTCTTTCATAAACAGATATGCCTGTTACTGTATCAATATGATCTATTGATACAGTAAATGCTGTTTCATGATTGTCTGTATTATTTAAAACCATAGGATTAATATTTAATCTCTTAGCTATTTCTTCTTTAATTGGCATACATATAAGTCCACGCCCAAACTTAGCCATAAAATTTATAACTTCTGGAGTTACTTTTTCAGCTGCCATTAACAAATCCCCCTCATTTTCTCTATCCTCATCATCAATTACTATAACCATCTTACCTTGTTGTATGTCTAAAATTGCATCTTCAATAGTGCTAAACTTATTCATCTTTAAACCTCCTACATATTTATTTTTAAGCTTATATTAAAAAAATCCATTTTCTATTAAAAAGTTCTTATTTATATCTTTTTTTAATCTATCTTTATTATTTAAAAAAAGTAATTTTTCTGCATACTTTCCTATTAAATCGCATTCTAGATTAACCTTACTTCCAATATTTTTACTAAGAAGTATGCTTTCTTCAGCTGTATGTGGAATTATTGACACTTTAAATTTATTATCATCAACATAAGCTACAGTAAGACTTACTCCATCTATTGCAATAGATCCCTTTAAAACAATGTACTTTAGTATATTTTTAGGTGCATTTATTGTAATCCAAACAGCATTGTCTTCCCTTTCAAAGTAAACTATATCACCTGACCCATCAATATGCCCACTTACTATATGACCTCCAAGCCTCTTATCAAAGGTTAAAGCTCTCTCTAAATTAACTTTACTTCCTATATTTAATTCACCTAAACTGCTACTTCTTAAAGTTTCTGCCATTACATCAGCTTTAAACCCATTTTCTAAGACATCTACAACAGTTAGGCAAACACCATTTGTAGATATACTATCTCCTACTTTTGTATCCTCTAAAACCTTAGAACATCCTATATAAAGCATTGATGATATACCACTGTTCTCTATTTTTTTCACTTCACCAATTTCTTCTACTATGCCTGTAAACATAAAAACACCTCCTCCTATCTCTCATTTCTTTGAATATAATAAACCCCTTAATTTAAATAACCTTCAACAAATATATCATTACCTAAAGAAGTCATTTTAATATCTTTAATATTAAAAGCATCTTTTAATTTATCTATGCCATCTCCTTCTACAGGGGTTTTAGCTAAAGTTCCTCCTATTATTTTAGGAGCTATATATATCTGAATTTTATCTACAATACCTTCTTTAAGAGCTGAAAAGTTTAATGTTCCTCCACCTTCTAACAAAATGCTATCAATATTCATTTCACCTAGTATGCACATTAGAGTATTAAGATTTACTCTTTTCTTTTTTGATTCTATAACCAAAACTTTAACTCCTAACCTTTCAATATTTCTAATCCTTTCCTTATCTGCATATTCTGTAGTTGCTATTATAGTCTTATTTTTAAATTTGTCTGTTAAAATATTCGAATTTAAAGGAACCCTAAGAATACTATCTACAACTACCCTAACTGTACTCTTTCCATCATCTATTCTAGATGTTAATCTTGGATTATCCTTTATTACGGTTTCTACACCAACCATTATTCCTGAAATAAAGTTTCTTGTTTTATGGACGTGTTCTCTTGCCTCTTCTCCTGTTATCCATTTTGATTCACCATCTTTTGTGCATATCTTTCCATCTAATGACATAGCACATTTTAAAATCACAAAAGGTTTTTTAGTTTTTATATATTTCATAAAAACTTCATTAAGTTTTATACATTCTTGTTCTAAAACTCCAACTTTAACATTAATCCCTGCACTCTTTAACCTTTTTACTCCTTTTCCAGCTACTAATGGATTAGGGTCTAGACTTCCTATCACTACCCTCTTTATTCCTTTTTCTATAATCTTATCTGCGCAAGGAGGTGTTTTCCCATAATGGTAACATGGCTCTAATGTTACATACATAGTTCCCTCCTCTACATCCTTTGTAGCATTTTTAAATGCATTTACTTCAGCATGATTTTTGCCAAAAAACTCATGATATCCAATACCAATTATCTCTTTATTCTTTACAATAACTGCACCTACCATAGGATTAGGATTAACTTTTCCTCTACCCTTTTCAGCATTTTCCAGTGCTAATTTCATATAAAACTCATCCACTATAATCAATCCTTTTACCTAAAATTTACTTTAATCATATTAGAATATTTAAGAGTAATGATGTTACCCTCTTAGTAAATGTAAAATTTAAAATTAATGTAATCTTATCTAAAACTATATTTCAAAATGTAATCAAAAAAAGCCCTAAAGATTAATCTTTAGGGCTTAAAATTACAGCTTTAATTTATTAAAATATATGTTCCTTTAATAATATTATACTTTTGTCTATATTTTTATAATATATCAATTTAGCTATCATTATAATACATAAGTTATAATTATAAAATTAAAAGCTCTGAAATAATACTATTTCAGAGCATACATACAAAAACAAACATTACATTATAATAAACATAAAACTTAATAATGCTTTTAACTATTCTTCTTTCATCCAGACTTTACTGTCGGCTTTGGAATCTAACCAAATCTGCCTAACTTAGGCTCGCGGGCTTTACCGCCGGTAGGGAATTACACCCTGCCCTGAAGATTTTTTATTAAATTTTTATGTTCTTATAGTAACATAGAAAATTTTAAAAATAAAGTAGATTTTAAAATTTTCTTCAAATCTTATTTTATTCTATGAAATTTTTTCCTAATATCATATAATATATATTAATTGATATTAGGAGGAATTTATATGAAAATTTTCTATGGATCATATGGTTTTGATATTTTATCTATTTTCTTAATGTTATTAAGTTGTATATTAAGTTTTTCTAATATAACTAGTATTTTAGGACTTGCTATTTTAATCTTTGCAATATATAGAGCATTTTCTAAAAAAATATATAAAAGAATAGCTGAGCTTAATAAATTTATTTCCTTAGTTAATAAAGTATTATCTAAATTTAATAGAAAACTTCCAGATAACCTTCCAAGATTAAGTTTAAACAATATTCCTGAATTTTTTTATCAACTAAAGTATCAGGCTAAATATAAAATAGATACTTTTAAGAAATATAAAATAGTAAAATGTCCTAAATGCAAACAAAAGCTAAGGTTACCTCGTGGAAAAGGATCAATTATAGTTACCTGTAAATCCTGTTCTCATAAATTTAATATGCGAACTTAACTCTATACGAAATTTCCTATGAAAAGCTAACTTTAATATTAGATTATATTTTAGTGTATTATAAATTTAGTATATATCCCTATTATCTTAGTAGATTGTTGATTTTAGATAAAGTTAGAAATATTTTTACTAAATTAAAACATTCTTAAAATTTCTAAAATCTACAATCACTTAAAATAAAGCCTAGATATATTTTAAATTAGACTAAAACCATAACTTAAAGTTTAAACCTCATTTTCTAATTTACGATAAACCTTTATATTAGCTTCTCCTAAATGTCTTGGGATAATATCCCCTTCTATTTCCTTGTCATTTATAACTATTTTATTTTTATTGCCTCTAACTACATTAATTTTATATTTTTCTTTATCATTATTTACTTCTATTTCAAAATCACCTAAATCCTCTAAAACAGAAGGATTTATCTTATACCCATTATCTTTATAAATCTTAAAACCTAAAAGATCTTCAAGACCTACTTTATACATCCATCCAGCAGTTCCTGTATACCAACTCCAACCACCTATTCCTTCATGAGGCTCTCTTACATAAACATCTGCCGCCATAACATAAGGTTCTAATTTATATTTTTCACACTTACTCTCTGTTACTGTATGATTTATTGGATTTATCATATTAAAATATTTTAAAGCTTTATCTCCCATACCAAGTTTAGCAAAGGCTAATATAGCCCAAGTAGCTGCATGAGTATATTGCCCTCCATTTTCTCTAACTCCTGCTACATATCCTTTTATATATCCTGGTTCCTCCTTATCCGATTTTTCAAAAGGTGGTGATAAAAGTTTTATTACTCCTAGTTCCTCATCAATTAAATGATTCTCAATAGATTTCATAGCCTCCTTTTCTCTGTTTATTTCTCCCCCTTTAGATATTACAGACCAACTTTGAGCTAAAGAATCTATTTTACATTCATTATTTTCCTTTGAACCAAGTGGAGTTCCATTATCAAAATATGCCCTTCTATACCACTCTCCATCCCAAGCACTTTTTTCTAAATTCTCTTTTATAAATTCTTTCATCTTTAAATATTTTTCCTTATGCTCTCCATCCTGCATATAATCACAAATATTATGAAATCTTGAAAGTATCTCATATAAAAACCATCCAAGCCAAACACTTTCACCTTTTCCTTCATTACCAACAGTACTCATACCATCATTCCAATCTCCACTTCCCATAAGTGGGATATTATGAGCTCCGAATTTCAAAGCTTTTTCTATAGCCTTTATACAATGCTCATATACTGTTCCTGTTTTTGATGATTGACTCACTATAGTATATCTTTCATCCTCACCTGGTTTTAAAGGTTCATCTTCTAAATAAGGGGATGTTTCATTTAAAATATTATAATCTCCAGTAAAACCTATATACTCTGCTGTAACATATGGAAGCCATAAAAGATCATCTGAAAATCTTGTTCTTATACCACTATTTATTATAGGGTGCCACCAGTGTTGAACATCACCTTCTATGTATTGTCTTGATGCACTTCTTAAAATTTGCTCTTTAGTTATATCAGAATTTATAAGACCAATTGACATTGAATCTTGAAGTTGATCTCTAAAGCCATAGGCACCTCCTGATTGATAAAATGCTGTCCTTGCCATATATCTGCAACTATAGTTTTGATATAAAAGCCACCCATTTAATAAGTAATCCATTGATTTATTGGACGTTTTAATCTGTATAGAACCTAAAAAATCCTTCCAATATTTTTTAACATCCTCTAAGGATTTATTTACATTATCTATATCTGAATATTTACTTATTATACTTTCTATATTTTCTAAAGCTTCTTCTTCTCCTAAAAGCACAGCAATTTCTTTTTTCTCACCTTTTTTAAGCTTTATGCTACTTTGAATAGCTAAACATGGATCTAGTGCACTTCCAAACTTTCCTTTAAGATTTTTGTATCTTAAAGCCCTTGGCATTTTTACTCCTTTTTCAAATCCTATAAATTCTCCTCTATCACAGGTAAATGCTAAATTTTCTCCGCCTAATATAGTTCCATAAGCTTTTAACTTTCCAAAGTACTCTGAATATGGATTTTCCCCAAATACATAAGTTTCCTTATTATAAGTTGTTATATATTTTTTAGTATTAAAATTTAAAACTCCTAAAACAAGTTGTGCATAGAAAAATATTGATATTTTTCTCTCTGCTTCTGATGTATTTTTTAAAATAATTTTTTGGATCTTAACTTTCTCATCTTTAGGACAAAATATTGTCATTTCAGCTTTGATTTCTAATGCTTTATGGCTAAAAACGGAATATCCAAATCCATGTCTTATTAAATATTCTCCTCCATCACGAACTGGCTCTGGGGTTATAGAGAAATATTTACCACTTTCATCATCTCTTATATAAAGTGCTTCACTTAAAGGATCTTTAATATAGTCATTGCTCCAAGGTGTTATCTTATTTTCTCTACTATTTTCACACCATGTATGACTTGAGCCTGTTTCTGAAATATTAAATCCAAAATTTTTATTCGATATTACATTTATCCAGGGAGCTGGAGTTTTCTTATAATTATCTAAATATACAACATAACTTAAATCCTTTTTATCAAATCCACCATAGCCATTAAAAAAGTCTAATTCATTAGTTATATCATAAATTTTTTCTGTTACTTTATTTTCCTCTATTATATTTTCTCTAAAATCAAAAACTTCTTCACATCTAACTTTATCTATCTCTTTTTCTTGTTTTATTTTTGTTAATATACTTCCTTTTTCTCTATTTATATAAAGAGATGATATTCCAATTAAAAAGTTTTTTATTTCTTCTCCCATAGTGGACTTATTGTGAATAAATATTCCTCCTGGTTTATTTATTATATCTTCTGTGTATAAGATATTTATACTATCTAATATATCTTTTTGAAGTGGTTGCTCATAGCTTACTTCTTCATTATTATAAATAATTAAGTCAACCTTTAGCCCCTTACTCTTCCAGTACTTATGCATCTTAATCATAGCTCTTACAAGATTTATATCTTCATCCTTTTCTATATCAACCATGGCTATTTTTAAATCACCTGATATTCCATATGCCCATAAATCTCTTTGAAATTTGTTTATACTCCTTATATACTCCTTTCTATCTTTTCTTTCACTATTTAAAAATAATATATTTGAAGCTAAACTTTGATAAATGTTAGCCTGTTCTGAACTTATTCCTAAATATTTAAGTTCAATTTGCATAGATTTATTATACATACTAAAAGAACTTTCAAGCCTTCTAACTTCACCATATTCCCTTGCAAGCCTTATTGCATCCTCCTTTGAGGATGATATTCCTGTAATAAAATATACTGTCTTTTCACTACCTTTTTCTACATTTATATTTGTTCTCATGCTCATGATAGGATCTAAAACTATTCCTAAAGTATTATCTAAAGGTTCAGTATCTTCTATTAAAGCCTTAGGTGAGTCTAAATCCTTGTTTCTTCCTATAAATTTTAATCTAGATGTTTCATAACTTACCTCTGATAAATCTCCTTCAACTAATTTATGAAATATATATGGAACTTTACCATTTTTCACTCTAGATCTTCTTTTTCCTATTAATACATTATGTATTTCATCATATTCCGTTTCTATAAAAAGGTTTGAAAACCCAGGGTGAGCTGCATCACTTTCAAAGGTTGTTAATATTATTTCCATATAGCTTGTTAACTCTAGTATTTTATTATTATCACTAATATTTCTTAGGGTTATTTTTCTAATATCTAAATCATCCTCTGGTGATACAACAACTTCCATAAAGCTTTCGATATCGTCATAAGTATTACTAAACCTTCCCTTATCTACAGAAAAATTTACTTCATAACTATTATTTTTAACTCTACATGGCTCATAAGTTATACTCCAATATTTCTTAGATTCTAAATCCCTTAAATAAAAGAATAACCCACTATTATCTAAAGTGTTCTCACCTTTCCATCTATATAAAAATTCATCATTCTTCTTAGAATAACCACTACCTGTTAAAGTTAACATAGTCGAAAATGTTCCATTTGATAAAAGCAAAACTTCTTGATTTTCTCTCAAGACATCTTTGTAGATTCTAGGTACTAATTCTTTTATATAAAGTTTTCTTTTTTCCTCAATTTGTTCTGTATCCCTTTCAAATGTTATAAGTTTAGGAACTTTTTCTTTTAAGATAATTTCTGTTGCCTTAACCTCAGGAATACTATGAAATAATCTCTGTATATTATTATTATTTAAAACATTGTCTAAAGCTAAAAATGACATTCCTAAATGATGCACCATATAGCATCTAACATTTTTTCCTCTTCGCTCTACAGATCTTAACTTTTCTTTAGCATTTTCTTCTTCAGAAATCATATTATCACTTAGAGATTTATTTACTCTATTTAAAGTAAAGTCTATTGATTCTATAAAACCATACTTTCCTAAGGCATTGTATTTTTCTAATAGCTTTAAATTTTCTATAGAAATATTTTTCGCCATAGGAAGGACCATTATTGTTGAATATGGTGAAACTACAAGTTCATCTTCTAACCCTCTTTTAAGACCTATACCTGGTACTCCAAAAGCTTTATATTGATAATTTTCATCTATATCAAACTCATAAAAGGCAGATTCTGATATTCCCCAAGGCACTCTTTTCTTTCTTCCAAATAAAACTTGTGACTTTATAACTGATTTATAAGTTAAATCTAAAAGTGTTCCCGGATAATTTTTCATTATAAGACTTGGCATAAAATATTCAAACATAGTTCCGCTCCAAGAAACCAAACTCTTTCCTCTAAATGCATTTGTCATAGACCTCCCAAGTCTAAACCAATGACTATAATCTACCTCATTTCTTGCTATAGCTAAAAATGAAGCTATTCTAGACTCTGAAGCTAAAAGATCATAATATGAATCTCCTAAAGAATTACTCTCCAAATTATATCCTATGGAGAAAAGTTCTCTATTCTTATTATATAAACACTTAAAGTCCATTTCACTGCAAATCTTATCTATATTTTTTGTTATTGTACTTATCCTTTCCTCTATCTGTTTTTCTTTATAGTTCTTTTCTAAATAGTATAATTTAATATTCATTTCATGTTCTAATTTTTTCAACCAATAGGATTTCTCCTTATCCTCAACAACTTCAATTCTCTCTTTTATTCTTTTTAATTCATTCTTTAAAACATTTATATAATCATCTTCATTTAAAAGGTTAGTCTTTAAATTAAAATCCTCCCCTATAATTTCGTAAATATCTTGAATAGCTAAAATTTCTTCTTTTCTAAATAGCTTAGACTTTTTCTGTTGATTAATTCCCTCTTTTACAATTAAAAGACAAGCCAACAAATTTCCACTATCAACTGTGGATATATATCTTGGGTATAGTGGTTTACATGTTTTTGTATCATACCAATTTAAAAAATGGCCATTATATTTTTCTAAAGAATTCATTGAAGTTAAAATCTTCTCTATTCTACATAATGCATCTTCAAATACTATATATCCTAAATCTAGTGCTACAATATTACTAATAAGGGCCATTCCAATATTCGTTGGTGATGTTCTATGTGCTATACCTTTAAATGGTGCTTCTTGATAGTTATCTGGTGCTAAATAATTATTTTCTTCATTTATAAAGTCATCATAATATGCCCAAATTCTTCTACCTATCTGCCTTAAATACTTCTCTTCATCTAAATTAAGATTAATCTTATATTCTGTAACTTTTTTGCTTATTTTATATGCTATAAATGGAGCTAAAATCCAAAGGATTGCTAAAGCATAAGTTATAATAAATACTAATACTGAGGTCTTAAAGGCAATAATCATAAAAATTATTCCGCAAACTGTTGAAAACCACATATTTCTATAGTGATATTTTATAGTATCCTTTACTGATCTATCTCCCTGGTCAGCAGTTTCCCACTCTAACATATGCTTTTTTGAGATAATTAACCTATAAAGAGTTTTTATAATAGCACAGGTCATTGTGTATCCTTGATAGGGCATAAAACTTAAAATTAAAATTATTTGCTTGAAACTTTTTATTGTCCCTATAAGTTTATTTTTAGGTGTTACAACAAAGTCAGTTATGTTAAATAACAATGGAATCATTAACGCTAAGAATAATATAAAAATTAATTCTATTCTAAAATCTAAAAAATATAAAATCACTCCAAAGCCTAAAAGAATAGCTGGAGCTATTAGACTTCTTCTTAGATTATCAAATATTTTCCATTTAGATAAATTAGATATTTTATTGCTAAAAATCCAAGGTAAAAGTTGCCAGTCTCCCCTTGCCCATCTTTTAAGTCTTTTAATATTCCCTATGTACGTTGTTGGATAATTATCTATAAATTCGCAATTAGTAACTAATGCACACCTTCCATAACATCCCTCTAATAAGTCATGGCTTAGAACTTTGTTATCAGGAATATTATTATGTACTACATTATAAAATACATTAATATCAATTATACCTTTTCCTGTAAATATTCCTTCTGCAAAAAGATCTTGATAAGTATCCGAGTAAGCCGTAGAATAACCATCTACACCACCTTCCCCTCCAAACAATTTTGCAAATTTACTGCTGTTTGCACTTTCTAAAGATATAGACACCTTAGGTTGCATAACTCCATATCCTCTTTTAACTAATCCATTTCTAATAATAGCCTTATTAAGAGGATGCACCATTGCACCTATAAGTTTTTTTATTGTATTTCTTGGTACAAAAGTATCAGTATCTAGGGTTATTATGTATTTTGCATCTTTTAAATTTTCAATAGAGGTACTTATAAGATTAAATGTATGATTATTACTTCCTTTTAAAAGATTTATAAACTCTACTATTTTCCCTCTCTTTCTTTCTCTACCCATAAAAACTTCTTCTTTAGGGTTGTAAATTCTCTTCCTATTTAAAAAGAAAAACTTGCAATCTTTTTCTGATAAATATTTTTTATTTAACTCTTCTATACTTTTTAATGCAAAACTATTTAACTCATGGTCTTCATCTTTTTCTTCTGTACTAGAGTCTTTGAAATCTGCAAGTATTGCAAAATAAGTGTTTTTAACCTTATTTGCTAAATATATAATTTCTAATTTCTCTATTAATTTTAAAATATCACTTTTAGATGAAACAATAGTTGGAACTATTATTATAGTCTTATTTTCATTATTTATATCGTCTATATATATTTTAGGGACATGCCTCATTTCAACCTTTTTACAAACACGTCTATTTATAAGAGAAACAACAATTTCACTTGATGGTATTAAAAGAATTATCCATGCTAATAAATATTTATACACATCAAAACTTTCACCTGAAATATAAATTATAAATAAGACTATAAAATCAATAAAAAGAGTTCCAAATATATTTATATTTAAAAACTTACAATAAGAATAAGTATTTTTAAGATTAAATTTTAACTCTTTTCCCAAATCCTCAATACCGTCATCTACTAAATAATAACCTACATGCCTTTTATATTCACAATCAATATTTTCATCTTTTCTGGCTAAATTAATTATTTTTGTTGCAATATCTATTTCATCTAAATCATATTTCTTAGCTATCTTTTCTATTTTATGACGATAATAATCCTTAGATTTAAAATCCATCTTTTCATAAATATTAGCTGGATCTTGCATAAGTATCTTTTCTACCATTGATGTATTTTGGAAAAATCTTCTCCAATTGATACTATCAATTTCCCTAAGAGACATTATTGATGTTCCCATTATTTCTTCTAAAGAACCCTCTAAAAAACTAATATTGTTTAATGTTTCTTTATTATTAACAGCATTTTTTATTATCTTATTTATTTCATCATTTGAAACCAAATTATCCTTAATAAATCTATCTAATTCATTTATAAATACAATAGATTTATCTTTTATATTTTTTTCTAGGTATATCACCTTATCTCTGTTCATATCTGAAGATATTAAATCATAAGCTAATTCCTTTCCTGCCTTTTTATCCTTTTGTATATCTTTTAATTTGTCTGTACACTCTGATAAACTTATTATTATACTTGCTCTTAACATTAGAGGGAATGCCCAAAGTTCTCCCATTGTTAATAATTCATTTTCCTTTTTTATAAATTCTATACAATCTATTTCAGTAATTTTTCCCCTATAATTTTTAACCATTTTCATTGCTAAATTAAAAATTCTAGGAGAAATTTTATTATCAATATTTTCTATAATTAAATTATCAAAATACTGAATGGGCATATTAAATTTAACAACTCCATATTCTTTTTCAATAAGATAAATATTATCAAGAATCCACTGGCCAGAGCCTATTATATCCTCCCCCTCATTAAATAGCCTTTTTATATAATTATGGGTATCCTTTATCTTAATTAAGCTACACTTTAATTCTTTTAAAATATTTCTTCTACTAGATAATGAATTATTTTTACTCACGCTTTTTTCTCCTTTACTTTTCTTCAGAATAGTTTTTACCAAAATGAGAAAAATAATTACTAAATTTATCAACTCCATAACTTATTAATAAATTAAATTATTTGTATAAGTCATCTCGAATAATAAAAAATTATTTTCAAATATTTTAATGTAAGCAAATCTAAAGATTGACCTCTTAGATTATTAAAATTACTAATTAGTAAAAATAAACTAATAATTCAGAATCAGATCTAAATTGTTAGTTTAATTTATAAAGAATACTATTATTAAAACTATAAAAATAATTTAGAAAGCGTGATTATAAATGAAAAAACTGCTACATCTTTTTTTTGTATATCTAAAAATATCTGCTACAACTCACGGTGGTGGGTATGCTATGGTTGGAATAATGGAAAGAGAACTTGTTGAAATCGAAAAATTACTGTCAGATGAAGAATACATAGAAATTATAAGTATGTGCCAAGCATTTCCTGGCCCTATTGCAATTACATCTACTTCTTTTGTAGGGTATAAATTATATGGTCTTTCAGGTGCTCTATCTGCCCTTTTAGGTGTTTTATTGCCTTCTGCTATAGTAATTTTTATAATATCTTCATTACTGTTGAATATCATACAAACCCCTATTTTGAGGCTGCCATAACTGGAATAGATGCAGTTGTACCAATGCTTATATTACTTGCAGTTATTAAGTTTAGAACTAAACTTAATAAAAATTCACACAATATAATACTAGCCATTATAGCTATTGTGGCATTAGAGTTTTTTAATCTAAATCCAGCTATATTAATAATTTCTTATGCCGTTTATGGCTTAATTGTTTTTAGGTTTATATATAAATAAAAATAATCTTTATTAAAAACTTCTTATAATCTATTTTATAAAGGATTTTTATTAATATATAATATAAATTGAGTTTTGTTTAGCAATATTAAAACATAACTTAAATTTAAAAATTAGTTAAGGAGAAATTATGTGTTTTTATAGTGTTAAAATGAGATCTTCAAAAATAATAAATGGAAAGGAAACTCATATTTCTGGGGCTGAAAATATAATAAAAGAAGATGTTTTAGAAGATATATCAAAATCATTAATTAAGAGGGCCCTAAATCATGATAAAGGGAAAGCCGAATCTATTAATATAAAAATCGAAAAAATACATGAAACTGAATTAACATATATATCCCCTCTTAATGTTCAAACAATTGAAGTAAAAAATAGTATAGACGGCCTTAAAGCCTGCAATAAACTCTTAACTCTTATAGGACTTAATGAATCAAAAGCAAAATACATAATAACTATGCTTACAAAAATAAGAGACATGCGTGGTGCAATTTTACTTGATGTTAATACCCTTGAAAGATTAGAGCCTGATAAAGAAAGAGGAATTCGTGCAACCTTTATGGATTTAGAATATTCTACCCTTAATGAGTCTATAAAACATACTAAAAAAAGTACTCATTTTATAGAAGCTTTAGTTCTAGCTAGTAAGGTTATAAGTTGCCCCTATATAATAGGTGAAATTTGTTATTCTGATGATCCAAACTATACAGCAGGATATATTGCCTCTAAAAAGTTTGGTTATGTTAGATTTACTCATATGAAAGAACTTGGAAACCCTTTTGGTGGAAGAATATTTTTATACGATTCAAAAAAAGAAAATATTAATTCCTGCATAGATTATATAGAACATAAAAAAATTATTGTAAGAGAAAACATAATAAAAAATCCTCCCTTAACATTTAATGAGTTTATGGAAAAAGGATTATATAAAGGAGAAAAGTAATTTAAATTGATTTTAAATGTTTCTTAAAATTGACTTAAATTACTTCTTGATAAATACTATGAAAGATATAGACAATAGACTATTAAATATTAAAAAAAATAATTTATATAGAGAAATAAACTATTTAAAATCACCTCAAGATAAAAATATAAAAATAGATGATTTAGAGTTTCTCTTAATGTCATCTAATAACTATTTATCTCTTTCTAATAATAAAAGTCTAAAGGAAAGTGCTATAGATGCCATAAAAAAATATGGAGTTGGAAGTGGTGGATCTAGACTAACTACTGGTAGCTATGATTTACATAAAGAACTTGAAAATTATATAAGTAAGTTTTTTAATAGAGAATCTTCTCTGGTTTTTAATAGTGGATATGCTGCTAATGTCGGAACAATTTCAGCAGTATGTGATGAAAGATATACAATTTTTAGTGATGAACTAAATCACGCAAGCATAATAGATGGATGTAGATTATCTAAAGGAAAAACTGTAGTTTTCAAACATAATAATATGAATGATTTATATGAAAAAATAAAATTTCACAATCCTAAAAATGGACTTATAGTAACTGATGGTGTTTTTAGTATGGATGGTGACATTTGTCCATTAGATAAAATAGTTTCTATTGCTAAAGAATTTAATCTTTTAACAATGGTTGATGATGCTCATGGGCTTGGTGTTATAGGGAAAACAGGTCATGGCATTTTAGAATATTTTAATTTAAATGATGAAGTTGATATTTATTTAGGTACTTTAAGTAAAGCTATTGGTAGCGAAGGGGGATTTGTTTCTGGTGAAAAAAATCTTATTGAATTTTTAAAGAATAAGGCACGTTCTTTTATATTTTCAACATCCCTTCCTGTTTCCTCAATTTCATCATCACTGACTGCTTTTAAGATATTAAACAACGACAAAGAAGAGTTTAATAATATAGATAAAACTAAATTATACACTACAAAAATAACAAACTTAAGTAGTGCCAACCCCAATAATAATAATAATAATAATAATGATTGCGTTAAAAAACTTCAAAAAAATATAGTACACTTTAAAAAAGCCTTATTAGATATTGGCATAAACACAAATAGTGAAAGTGCAATAATTCCAGTGCTTGTAGGAAGTGAAACCTTAGCTTTAAAGTATAGTAAATATATGTTTGATAAAGGAATCTTTGTTCCTGCTATAAGATATCCTACCGTCCCTAAAGGAAAAGCTATACTTAGATTTTGCTTAATGGCAGATCATACTAAAAAGGATTTAAATTTTGTTGTTAACACATTAAGTGAAGCTATAGAATATTTCCATAGTTAACTCATAACTTATGATATGTTTATTAATAACTAATTTTTTAAATTCTTATCAACTTAACCTTACTCCTAAATTCATTTATCTTTAAACTAACAAAAATAACATCATTTTAAATTAATTAAAATATAGTTATAAATAAAAATGCAGCTCTTTAAAAATTCCTCTAATCATTTTTAAAGAGAGCATTTTTTACATTTTCTATAACCCTATAAAAAGTTATTTCAGAATCCTATTTTTCTATACTCATCTAAACTTTCTTTAGCTGTTTTAACCATAAAATCTATTTCTTCCTCTGTTATTACATATGGGGGATTAAAATATAAAATATCTCCTAAAGGTCTTAAAATTAATCCTTTCTCTAAAGCTATCTTATATATTTCAAAACCTACTCTCTTTTTCCAATCAAAAGCCTTTTTATTTTTCTTATCCTCAACAAGTTCAATAGCAACTATAAGTCCCATTTGCCTTATATCCCCAACCCATTCATCATCCTTAAATACTTCAAGAACCTTTTTCTGTAAATATTTAGCTTTCTCTTTATTTTTCTCTAGAATATTTTCTTCCTCAAATATCTTTATGCTTTCAACTGCTATAGCACAGGCCATAGCATTTCCTGAATATGTATGGCTATGGAAAAATCCATTCATTTTTTCATAATCATCATAAAAACAATTATAGATATCATTAGTTGCCATAACAACGGCAATTGGCATATATCCTGCTGATAGTCCTTTAGATAAGCACATTAAATCTGGCGAAATATCAGCTTGTTCACAAGCAAACATAGTTCCTGTTCTTCCAAATCCAACTGCAATTTCATCTAGAATTAAATGCATATTATATTTATCACATATTTGTCTAAGCTTTTTTAAATATATAGGAGAATACATCTTCATTCCTGCTGACCCTTGAATTAAAGGTTCTACAATTATTGCACAAATCTCCTCATGGTTTTCTTTAATTAGATTTTCCATATAACAAAAACACTCTGCACTACAGTTTTCTCTCTTTTTACTAAATTCACACCTATAACAGTCAGGTGATTTTGCTTTTAAAGCTTCATTTAAAAGGGGCTTATATGTTTTTGTAAAAATATCTAAATCTCCTACTGATAAAGCCCCTATGGTTTCACCATGATAACCATCTGTTATTGTTGCAAACTTAGTTTTCTTTTTAAAACCTTTTTGCTGATAATATTGAAAACTCATCTTAAGAGCAACTTCTACAGATGATGAACCATTATCTGTAAAGAATACTTTTCCCAACCCTTTTGGTGTTATCTTTGCTAGTTTTTCTGAAAGCTCAATAGCTGGTACATTTGAAAAATTAGCCATTATGACATGTTCTATTTTATTTATTTGATTAATTATTGCTTCATTTATTCTTTTATTACTGTGTCCAAAAAGGTTTGTCCACCATGATGAAATACAATCTAAATATTTTTTTCCATTTACATCAAAAAGATAAACTCCTTCTCCTCTTTCAATAACCATCGGAGGTAATTTCTCATAATCCTTCATTTGAGAGCAAGGATGCCAAAGATATTTTAAATCTCTTTTTTGGTACTCATTTAACTTCTTCATTTCCTATACCTCCTTCATCAAATCTATTAATTTTTCAACATTGAATTTATCAAAGTAACTCTTTAAACCTTCTATATTCTCTTCTTCAGTCCCTTTAAAATCATTAACAACATTTATTATTTCTTTGCCTGTCAACTCTTTTATCATCTCTATATTATCTTTATGGCATATATTGTTTTCATCATACATATTAACAATTATGCCCTTTACATCAATTCCTATTGCTTCTAAATATTTAACAGTTAAAACAGTATGATTAATAGTTCCTAAAGTAGCTTTAGTAACTAAAATAACATCCATCCCAAGTTCCTTTATTAAATCTTCTAATAAGAACCTAGAATCATCCCATCTTAAAGGACAGACTATTCCACCACTTCCCTCTGCAACTATATAGTCATACTTTTTCTTTAATATTTCATAGTTTCTTTTTATAAGTTCCATTTCTATTGGTTCTTTATTTAATCTTGATGCAAGGTGTGGTGATACAGCCTCTTCATATATGTATGGAGTTAAAAGTTCATAATTTTCATCTAAACTACTAATACTACAAACAAATTCAGTATCACCTGGAATTAAAACTTCTCCATCTCTTTTTGCTCCACTTAAAGCACCTTTAAAATATGTAGCATTTAAACCATTTTTCCTTAAAGCATAGATAATACCACCTGTTATAAATGTTTTTCCTGCATCTGTATCTGTTGCAACTATAAAAATACCCTTAGTCATAACTTGCCCCCTATAATATATTTATAAATTCTTCTTAAAATATCTATTGTATTTATGATAATTATTTGAAATAAAACTCTTTTAATATTTATTTCATTTCATCCATCTTTATTATACCAATATTAGAAGCTAATATTTTAGTTTTCGATATTTAAATATAGTTTTTATTTTAAATATTATTAATATATTATATGAATTATTTTTATATGTAAACATTTATAATCCTTGACTTAACATTTTGTTAATACTATAATTGACTTGAATCCAAAACGGATTTAAGTTTAGTGTAATTTATCATAATAACTAAGTAGGTGGCAAATATGTGTGAATTAAATAACTTAAGTAAAAAAGAAAAAGAAATTTATAAAGCAATTATTATATCTCATCAAAAACTAAAAAAAGATTTAATGAACGAGCTTAATATGCCAAAAACAACTGCAAATAGAATTTTACAATCTTTAATAAGCAAAGGGCTCATAAAAGAACTTGGAATAGATAAGTCAACTGGAGGTAGACCTCCTATTATTTACGGCGGAAACAAAGATAGTTTTTATATAATTGGAATAGATTTAGCGAGAAGTTACTCAGAAACAGTTATTCTAAATAGTTCTTTAGAAATTCTTTTTAAAGAAAGAATTGTTATGGATGAAGCATCTACTCCTCAATCAACAATTGATTACTTAGCTCCTAGAATTAAAGAAGCTTTAAATAAATTAAACATTGAAGATAATAAAGTACTAGGTATTGGAGTTGGAGCAGTTGGCCCAGTAAACACCGAAACAGGTATACTTGGAAATGTTACAAACTTCAAAAATAAATCTTGGAGCGGTGCAAACATTAAGGCTTTAATATCAAAATATTTTTCCTATGAACTTTTAATAGGAAATGGTACTAATATGGCTGCTTTAGGAGAATTTTATTTCAGTTATAATCCATCAATACAAAAAGTTGTTTACTTAAATCTTGGCCTTGGAATTAGATATGGTTTAGTTGTTAATGGAAAAATAATCAAAAATCCTAATAGCAAAGAAGATGCCTTTGG